>NZ_JAPPTO010000031.1:0-62940 GCF_027587135.1 Vibrio sp. MM46 | reverse complement strand
GTGAGACAGTTAAAGAATTAACTTCACCCTCGACCTTAATCTCTTTAAAATTCTTACCTTTAAGAATCGCCGTAAGGATTTCATGCGATATTTTAGGCAACAGTGTATTTTCAATGGTTGTTTGTATGACCCTTGCTCCACTTCCTGATTCATTACTACTAGCAACAATATTATTTATTAATTGATCACTCACTATCAGCTCTGAGGAATAGTTTTTTCTAATTCTATCTGAGATTTTTTTTACTTTTAGGTGAGTAATATTTTTCAATACTGTTTCGTCTAGTGGTAAGTAAGGTAGGACATTTACACGTCCCAAGAAAGCAGGTTTAAAGTCCGCAATTAAATCATCTCTCAACGCATTTTTTAGGGCGCCAACATCTGGAGCTAAGTCAGGGTCTTCAAACAATGACATTGTTGTATCTGTACCAGTATTTGCCGTCATAATGATAATGGTATTTTTGAAGTCAATGTCTCTACCTTCACCATCTTTGATCATTCCCTTATCAAACACTTGATAAAAGATATCTTGGACACCTGGGTGCGCTTTTTCCATTTCATCTAAAAGAATGACGCTGTATGGCTTCCTTCTCACCGCCTCCGTCAACACACCACCTTCACCATAACCGACATAGCCAGGAGGAGAGCCTAATAGTAATGAGACTTTATGTTCCTCTTTAAACTCTGACATGTTGATCGTGGTAACGTTTTCTTCACTACCATACACCTTTTCCGCTATTGCTAATGCGGATTCAGTTTTACCGACTCCGCTTGGTCCAATAAGCAGAAACACCCCGTTTGGCTTCGATTCATCTGTAAGTTGGGCACTTGCCGTTTTAATCACTTCCGACATGGTTTCAAGAGCATGATTTTGCCCTACAACTCGTTTAATTAAACTCTCTTTTAAGTTCAATACTGCCTTAATCTCGTCATCTTGCAGCTTACCTAGCGGAATACCAGTCCAATCAGAGATTACTTCGGCGATCAATGCATCCCCTACATGAGAGAACACCAAAGGCTGAGCATTCGTACCGAGTTGTTCTTCAATCTCGATCAATTTTTTTTTGTCAGAATCTGACGGAGATAGGAGGATTTTATTACGTAAGGCTTTTGCATCTTCAACCCAAAGTTGTTCTTGTTGCCATTGCGCCTCAAGAGTAAGTACTGAGTGAGAGAGCTGGTCAATCTCGATTCGAATATTCTCTATCACATCACTAAGGTCGCGACCAAATTGAGACTCTTTAATCAGTTGTTCTAATTCTGCTTGTTTTAGCTGCATTGCCTTTTTCTTGTTATCCAATACACCGGGTATTGAAGATTGACTTAAGGCTACGCGTGAACACGCTGTATCTAATACAGACACCGCTTTGTCAGGAAGTTGTCGACCATTGATGTATCGAGAAGACAGTTGAACAGCGGCTTCTAATGCTTGGCTGGTAATATATACGCCATGATGGTTCGACATCACATTCAATAAACCGCGAAGCATATCCACTGCAACTTCCGGAGTGGGTTCATCTACTTTGACCACTTGGAAACGCCTAGTCAGCGCTGCATCTTTTTCAAAGTACTTTTTGTACTCAGCCCAAGTTGTTGCAGCAATAGTTCTTAACTCACCTCTTGCGAGTGCTGGCTTTAAAATATTAGCAGCGTCACCTTGCCCCGCCTGACCACCTCCGCCAATCAGACCATGAGCTTCATCGATAAAAAGAATAATCGGTGTATCAGATTGATTAACTTCTTTTATGACGTTTTTTAGGCGGTTTTCAAACTCACCTTTCATTCCTGCTCCGGCTTGTAGCAAAGCCATATCTAACGACTTAATAGCAACACCTTGCAATGCTGGAGGGACGTCACCTTCGACAATTTTTAGGGCTAACCCTTCTACTACAGCCGTTTTACCAACTCCCGCCTCCCCTGTGAGAATTGGGTTGTTTTGGCGTCTTCGCAGCAATATATCTACCATGAGTCGAATTTCGTTATCACGCCCAACAACTGGGTCAAGCTTTCCTGCTTTAGCTTGTGCTGTAAGATCAACAGTAAATTGATCCAAGGCAGTGCTAGTTTGTTTTGCTGCAGAAGTTGCTACCTGCTGCGATTCATTGAATGCAGGCAATGTCGTCACTTCAATTTTATTTAATTCAGGACAAGGTTGATTTATCGCATTCGCTAAGGAATCATCCGATAGATAAGCACTTAATAGATGGATACAGTTGAGTTCATGTGCGTCAAACTCTATTGTTGCTATCATCACTGCATTTTGCATCACAGTAACAGTGTGGGTTGCAAGTCCCGGCACCGATTCACAACCCGTTTTGTATTTTTCCAATTGCGACAATAACTGTGTTTCAACCAGTTTCGGGTTTACATTAAACTTCTTAAATACTTCAACATAAATCTCTGCGGGATGCTGGAGTATGGATAACAACCAGTGGGTCATCTCTATACTATGATGAGTACGAGAACTCGCCATTGCAGCCGCTTGTTCAAGCGTTTCTTTAGCGACAGGAGACAACCTTTCGACCAACGCTGAAAGTGATAGTAAAGCCATTGTGATTCCTTTAAATGGTGATAGTTATTTCGCGATCTTCAGTTCGCTTATGTTTAGATAAAACCGTACCAATCCCTAGTTGACCATGTCGTTTAGTAATGCACACCTTGGGCAAATACTTATGACGTGTAGTGAGCTTCCACTTAATGGACTTATGTTTGCCTACATACTCATGGACCAAAGACTTAACTGTGTTTATGTATGGGTTATTGGGCAGTAACTGACTGACTTGCTCTGTACTCGTTGGTATTAGTTCGATCATCACTGCTGCATTTATGTTCCACGCCTTTGCGCCTATAGATGCGCCTCTACCGACTTGAGCAAATTGTCCTTCCGGCGTCGACTTTCCACCTAATCTCGTCTGTTCTTCCTTTGATAAACGTAACCATTGCCCTTGAAGCTCGTGTAACCTAACGTCACACCCTGTTAGGTCTTCAATAATGGTTTTTAGTGCGCCTTTACTTCTGTTTCTCGATGCAAATAAGCCGGCGTAGTGATTAATTAGGTGGTCAGAGTGACCTGAAACAGCTTCGAGACTGTTTATGAGAGGGGAACGAGCCCCTTTAGAATGTTCATGTGCCTGAACTGATATCTGACTCAACTGCCAACTACGGTAATACAACGAAAGTAAACGGTGATTGAAAATATCGTAGAAATCCACCATCGCTCCGTCGCCTTCTTTTTGACGACTAATCGCAAGTTCACTGTAATGATGGGGTAACACGCCCTGTTCCCCTGTCAGACCAATTAAGTTTGTTTCTAGTATCAGCCTATCGTTGCCAGAGCGATGAACATTGGAAAGTTGTGCGTTTTCATAGCCTAGCGTTGAGTTTACTTTTAGATCTACCTTTTCATTTTTAGGTAATGAATCGCTCCCTAATTGAGCCCCACCTTTAAGTAATCCCAATTCAATGAGGTGAATCGCTTCAAACAATGGTCGCTTTTTCAATTGTTGAAAAAAATCCACCTCATTCATAACAATACCTTTTCACCAAGCATTGCAGGCCATCGATGAAATACTTTGTCCGTAGATTTCGTCTTTACCTCTAACTGTGTGAAAATATTTACCTCAGCAAATTGCGCAAAATACACTGAAAGTACGCACCCTAAGAAAAAGGTTTGCTCTTTAGATAGCATTTGATCAGAAACGGTAAGCACCAGCTTTACTCCATGAGCAAAACCAACTCTTCCCTGTTCATTAACCCTTCCTGTGGTTTGTTGATATTCTAATTTTACTAAGGCGTCGATAAGTGCTTTGGTCTCAGCTGTACCCGCAAATGCATAGAGTTTAAGTCGTTGTTTTAACGTTGCTAGACCAGTCTCATCAGTGAAGTGGGAAAGCGTTAATAATTTGGTTAGTTGCCAGCGGCTGCCTTCATCCATATCAGGTCTGATTGTTTCAGTCATTGAAACCAAACATTTTACTTGCTGAAAATTGTCACTTACTTTTGGTAGCAATACGTTTGGCAAACCGCCACCAAAAGGCAATTTTTGGGGCATGTTTCTATTACAACACTCTGCCTTAACTGAAAGTAACCAACTGTCATGGCTATCGAATTCAAACTGTTGATGTTTTTTATTAACAAAAGAAATATAGATATCCCTACCTGGTTCATCAAATCCCCCCGCCCAGTTCTTATCTTCTCGCCTCATTACCCAAAACAAATCACTTTTGTTCATATAATGGTTATGCTCGCCAGCGAAGTAACTGGGTAAGTTCTTATAAGACTTGTTCCAGTTATTCAAAGTAACATCCGTGATCGCAACTACTTCACTGCAATCAGCACTTTGATGCCCAGGAGACATCTGATACTCATACTCTGAAGCTTCTAACCGTGTTGGCTCCATCGTGCTTTCGTACAAGTTAATGATTGGAACACACCCTAAAAGCACACTTTCTTCATCTACTTGTTTTGGTAACCAGTCATCGTCGATATCAAAGTAAAAACTAATATCGAGCTCGCCTTCTACCTCTAATTTTTCAAGTGCGAGATCCTGCAGCTCAAAAAACATAAACTTTTCAGGAAAATGTAAATACTCCACTAACATCCTCGCGGATGAAAAGCTTCGCTTACTATAGGGAACGACTTTGTGAGAATCATGAAATCCCACTGCGTGTAAGTGGCGTGGTGTTAATGACGCAATTTCTTTGCCGTTTGCTGAAAGCGATATGCCTATCAGACTTTTGAACAGAAGTTGATATAGCCTTTGCGTGAGTTGAGTTTGACCATTCAGGTAAAAGCGCAGCGTCTCAACCCCCATTCCAGCAAATGTCGCCCCACTCTCATTTGAATTTAGCCTCAACTTAAGCATCGAGTGCGCATTTGTTTCCCAACGAGAACCTATCGATGCCAAAGGGGCATTATCAAAGCTTCCTTGTGAAACGTCACAAGGGTAAATCTGTGTGTCATAACATGTTTTAAATTCGCACTCATCAAAACCGGGTGCACTGATCTTTACTTTTTCTCCAGCAGGTATATCAAAGGGTGATGACGTTGACCCATTACACTTCATTCTGATGATCGACATCGAGGGTATTGGAGCATGAAAGTCTGGGTGTAGTTGCCCCATTAAAGACTCAGTAAACTGCGGATAACTGTTATCCAAACTCTGGCGAATTCGCGCCGTCATGAACGCGCAACCTTCTAACAGCCTCTCTACATGAGGGTCATCTACTTGTTCTTCGTTAATACCCAAACGCGCAGCAATCTTTGGGTATTGCTCGCCAAACTCCTGCCCTTTGTGGCGCAAATATGCCAACTCGCGGTTATAGTACTTCAAGAACTCTTCGCTCATTTTGCTCTACTCAATTTCATGCCTAAATTTACGGGTTCAACTTCGGTATTAAACGTCACGTCGCGCTCACTATTTCCTATAAGGCACGTTGCATTTATCTGTAACCTTAAAGTGCGATCTGCCGCACTCTTTTCCTGCAGTATATTGACAACCGGCGACGATAAACGCGGTTCAAATTCACGAATGGCAGCTCTTACAATGCCGCAGAGCTGCCCTTGTCCTTGCTGGCTACTGAATGGCATTGAAGAGAAATCAGGCAGACCATAATTTAAGATTGATTTATTCGCTTCTTTTAACTCAAACGGGACTTCTCTCCACCCAATCCGACTGTTCAACATCGACTCTAAATCTCTCAATAAATTGTCTATCAGCAACTGTTGAGTGAGTGGAAAGTCTTTATCTTCTCGGGATTGAGGATCATTATCGATTAGCTTATCAAGTAAGGATGCTGCCAGTGCCATCTAAACCTCTATGCAAGCTCTGCGATTTCTGACAATTGGTTTAGCTCAAAAATAGGTACTGCTTTGTCCCCAACCAACCAACACTTTTGTCCTGAACCTACGAACAACTCGCTAGCGCCAAGTTGTATCCAATCCGTTTCTTTGGCAAGCTTTTGGGCGTCTGTAGATGAGTCTATGTATGTGAGTGGCATGTGCCCCTCTCCTTCACCTAAACCCTCAATATCAAACTCCACAGGTCGCCAAACATTTTCAAGTAATGAGCTTGGATCCTTCACTTCTAAATATTTAATATTTTTAATTGGGACAAGAAAGTAGTTTCCCGCAGTAGAAAACAGCTCGACATAACCAGACAAACGGTCGTCGATATCCCTTACCTCATCGGTCATACTTCCATTTTGAGAAAAGCGTTTAGTGGTTCTTCCTTTTTCAAGCTGCTGCGCCAACTCATAACCACTTTCATAGTCTTTATTTTTGATGGCAAGATTCAACTCGATGATCAACTCGTTAACCTTTGAATCACCTTCAACAAACTGCGCAGTTGCTGCCCCCTCACTAAAGTCTTTACGGGCTTGCGCCGCTTTTACAAGATGACGCAATTGACTCGCACCTGCCAAATATTCCGGAAATAGCTTGATCGATTGAATCAGTTGATCGTCCGCTCGCTCCAAATCACCGTTAATACAAAGCAGCTCAATGAACGAACTTCGCAAGCTTGCATCTTTCGGGGCAGACTTTATCTCTTCAATTAATAGAGTAATAGCTTGCTGCAATTGACCTTCAGATAAGGCTTTTTTCCATGTTGTCATCGTGTTCCCTTACACCACCTGCTCCGGTGATAACTCCGTAATTAATTTGACCGCCGAAACCATTTGATCGAGTTGAAAATGAGGTCTTAAATGCACTACTGAAAAGTAATGCCCTGGCGAATCGCGTTTTTCTTTAACTGTTATTTTTGCTTCGTTGAGTGGATACTTTGCTCTGAGTTCATCAGAAGCTTCATCAGAAGCAGTTGTATATTGGTGAAGCCATTGCTGAAAATCCCGCTGGATTGAATCAGAATCTTGATACCCACCAACCTTGTCTCTTCCCATTACCTTTATGTAATGTGCGATTCGAGATACACATAATGTATATTGCAGCATCGAAGTCAGCTTGGCGTTCATCGTTATGTTCTGGTCTTCAAATAACTTCGGCTTATGGATAGACACAATGGATATCATGCCGACTAAATCGGTTTCTGCGACAGGTGACATCGTAATGAAACCGCAATCGGATATCTCTTTCTCTTTACGCTCTGATACCTTCAGATTTAAAGGGCTCCTATCTCGTGTGTTTTTACTCATAAGCTGAACAGAACTTCTTGTTGGAGCTAGAATGGCTCCTTGGGTGTAATCCCCTTGCTTCACACCTCTCATGTGAGTAAACCAACCATGTTCTTGATAGGTTCTAATTGCGATGGCGGCGAAACAAAAAGCGGCGCTACCCCACAACAACTCTTGTTCTGATTCAACAATCGTCTCCTCGAACTCAAACGCCTCTATCCGAGAACCATCTTTGATATAAGGCTGCCTAAAAAGAACATTAGGCGCTGCAATACCTATAAACTTTGTATCTTCTGATTCTCTCAAGCGTTGCCACTTCCCATACTCAACTTGATCAAATTGAGAAGTAATGTCTGTGGTAGATGACAACTCCGAAAAACGATCAACCCCAAATACACTTGGTTGCGCAGACATGACAAAAGGACTAAACGCAGCTGCTGCTGTCTGGGCAATCTTACCCAATACCGACAAATCCCGATCAAAGTAGTTTTGGTTAGGGTCATGTCGAAGCTCATAATCACCAACTATCAGTCCAAATGGCTCACCTCCAGCCATGCCGTATTCATTTTGGTAAAGCAGTTTAAACAAAGCTGACTGGTCGAATTCGATTGCTTTTAAAGCATCTTTACTGACTTCTTCCCATGTCGACGATAAAAGCTTTATTTTTACCAATTCACCAGATTGACCGTCTGTTTGTTCACACAGATACTTAACCCCTACCCAAGATCGCTCCAACTGCTGATATCTCGGGTGATGAATGATTTCATTTAGTTGTTTCTGTAACAATTGATCTATTTGATTGATGGTCATAATCAAACTGCGACGAAATTCAGCAACACTTCTGCTTTTGGTACCTTCTAACCAAATTTTTGCCGAGTGTATTGAATCTTCTGTTTCGACAAACCGAGTAATCCAGTAACTATTAAGTTCCGCACACCCAAGCGGACTAAACTCATGCTTTAGCTCGCTTGGGTCTAAGAAATTCAACGCTGTATCGTTAGTCATTTTTACACACCACAGGAGGGAAAGTGTGGTTGACCCATAAAGCCAACCACAATTCACTTAACCACCCGATTGAGGGATTTTTGCAACTAAGCGTAATGAAGTCGTAAGCTCTTCCATCTGTAACCAAGGCTTCAACCATGCTACTGCATTGTAAGAGCCTGGCGCGCCTGGAATCTCCTTAACCTGCACGCGAGCATCAGCCAATGGGTATTTCGCGCGGATTTCCTGACCGCCTCCTTCAGATGCGTTCACATAACTTAAGATCCAACGGTTCAACCATGATTCAACATCTTCTGCTTCCATGAAGCTACCGATCTTATCGCGAGCCATCACTTTCAAATAATGGGCAAAACGCGATGTCGCCATCATGTAAGGTAAGCGTGCGGAAATTGCAGCATTCGCTGTCGCATCCGGAGAGTCATGATTTGCTGGTTTCTGACAGGTTTGCGCACCAAAAAACACGGCATAGTTTGTGTTTTTGTAATGACATAATGGTAAGAAACCAAGTTTACCTAACTCCGCTTCTCTGCGGTCAGTAATACCGATTTCTGTTGGGCATTTCATATCAGGATCGCCATCATCACTCATGAAGAAGTGCGTTGGTAGATTATCTACACGACCACCACCTTCTGCACCTCGAATCGCTGTACAGAAGCCATACTTTGAAAAAGCATCTGTGAGCTTCGCACCTAGTACATACGAAGAGTTCATCCAACAGTAGTCGTTGTGTTCTGCATTAGTCGCAATGCCGGAAACAGCGTCAACATCAAACTCCTCAAACCCAAACTCTTCAACTGGAGAAGTCGCTTGACCATAAGGCAAACGTGCTAGCACTTTCGGCATGGTTAGGCTTACAAAACGCGAGTCAGCACTTTCGCGGAAGGAACGCCATTGTGCGTATTCCAATGACTCGAATACCTTATCCAAATCGCGAGGTTTAGATAATTCCGTCCATTCATCAAAGCCAAACAAAGCCGGTGAAGCCGCCGAAAGAAACGGCGAGAAACCAGAAGCAGCAACGTTAGACATCAGGCGCAATGATTCGATATCTTCCGGATGGTTTGTAAACTCATAGTCACCGATAAGCGCACCATAAGGCTCACCACCAGCACTACCGAATTCAGACTCATACACCTTCTTAAAGATTTGGCTCTGATCAAACTCAACCGCTTTGCTTAAATCCTTATGAAGCTCTTTTTTCGTCATGCTGATCATGCGAATTTTCAATGCTGAACTTGTTTCCGAGTTCATCACTAAGTAATTTAAGCCTCTCCAAGAGCCCTCAAGCTTTTGTAGTTCTGGGTGATGCATGACTTCAGACAATTGTTCCGAAATCTGTTGGTCAAGAAGCGTGATTGCTTCACGGAACGTCACCGTTAGGTTCTTATTCCAGGAAACGGTACCTTTCATTGCTTCTTCTGTTAATGTCTTGATCAACTCTTCGGCACGAGAAGCTTCTGTTTGCTTTGTTGCACCAATCGCCTGCTCTAGGAATGATGACGTTTGTTGCTCTACCGTTGGATCAAGTTGTTTGTCAATTTGAGTCGTCATTACTATGCTCCCTCTGGATTATCTACAGAGCTTGACTCGCCCAGGTTTAACTCTCCAGCCAACTTTGTCAGGTTTTCCGTGTTGTTTAATACATCCTCTAGAATATTTTCTAACTCTTCTGAGCGGTCGACCTTCGTCATCAAGTCACGAAGTTTATTTCGGGTTTCCATCAGTTGGCGTAAAGGATCAACTTGATTAACAATCGCTGCGGGCTCGAAGTCCTGCATAGATTTAAAGCTTAAATCCACTTCAAATTGCGAGTCATCTTTCGCCAATTTGTTTGCGACTTTAAACTTCACTGATGGACTCATTTTTTTCAAAACATCATCAAAGTTGTCTCGATCAATCTGAATGAAACGTCGGTCTTTCAAAGGCTTCAACGCTTCGGTATTTTGTCCAGCGAAGTCGCCCATTACACCAACCACAAAAGGAAGCTCTTTTTTAAGCGTTGTTCCTTCGGTTTCAACATCATAGGTAATGTGAACACGAGGCTTCCTTACTCGTGACAGTTTCGAGTGAATACTCGTCATACCGTTCTCCCTTCCTTAATTTTCATTTTGTTCTGCTATGCCAACTAAACGGAAATAGCTTCTCTTTGCATCTCCGTCGGAGATCAATTCCGCCAGTAATTCCGGCAGAGGCATTCCACACCAACGAATAATCTGTTCGATGGAGTAAGAAACTGGTGAATGAGGCTCACTTTCTCTAAAGAAGTCTGCCACCTTTTGTAACTGTTCAATCGCTTGCTCGCGTGATTGCATATTTGTTATTAGCAATTCGCTGTTGTTAGCTGACTGGCTTGTGACCGTAGTCGGCTCGTTAGATTCCATATCAGCCTCTTCAATCACCTCTTTCGGTGCCTGAAAGCGGTCACCAAGCAAATGCTTTAATGCCGAGTGTATTGAATCAAGCTTTTTTGAGATGTAAGAACTTGGGGTAACGTCTCCAACAGCATCATCAAGCTTTTGACTAAATTGGTTAAATGCCCTTATGCCGAACTCAAGATCAGTGATCAAAGTCCTGTAAAACTCATCAGAGGTGGATTTAACGGTATCGCTGATTTTCGACAGTTCCACAGCACCTTGCTCGACTTTGTAACGTCGTTTATCTTCATCAAGTCGCTCTAATTCGATGGCTTGTTGGTATTCCCAAAATGCGTAAGCTTGCTCTACCCCCATATCCGTAAGCGGAATCGAAGCCAGTGGAAAAATTAAGGTACCTTCACTTTCGATACCGTTTAATCCAATGATTGCAGAAATACGAGTCTCGATTCCGTCTTCATCAGGCATGGGATGCAGCTGTTCCCAGAAATGATCAATAAAGTGTGATGCTATCTCGTATCCGATCCCCATTCCGCGAAAGCCATAAATACGTGTCAGCGCCTCAATCAGCCAAGCGACAAGCTCCAAATCCTTTGACTGAGAAGTCAGAACTTCTGGAACTTCATCAATGAAAACACGCCAAAGGTTGGTGTGGCTGAGTATGCTTTCTTCTTCAATAATGGCGTTACGCTCTGTATTGCGCGCAGCCATCCTGTGGTCTTTTAATCTGTAATAAGCAGATTGAGGAGATACGTCCTCACGAGGGTCCACGCCCGTTGGTTGATCAGCAGAGACAGGTTGTAGTACTGGTTCTAACCACTCGAACGCTTTGATTAGGTCATCCACGCACTTTACTCCTCAAGAAAACAGGAATGGTCGCGTCATCTTGCTGATTTTCAGCTATTTCATTTTGATCACAGCATACTTTGACCAACGCGCATGTGACGTTGTCACTAGCACCTCGAACTAACGCAGAGTGCATCAAGGCTAACCCTGCTTGATTGACTGAATCAGCATAGAGCGTATTGTGTATCTCGTCATTGGTCAGTTCTTTAGAGAGCCCGTCGCTACACAACAGAAATTGATCACCGTTCGAGAGCTGACCGGAGATTTGGTCTATCGTTACTATTTCATCGACACCTATCGCACGAGTTATGACGTTAGCTAATGGGTGTGATTCTGCATCCTCAATCGCTAATAACCCTTGTTCGACCAGATCCATAACTTGGCTGTGATCTCTTGTTTTTTGCGTGAAGCTCCCTTCTCTCAGTTGGTATATACGGCTATCCCCAACCCACAAACAATGAAAATACCCGTCCTGCATAAATAACAGTACAAGTGTTGTCCCCATCGTTTTACCTTCTAAATGCTCTTTTGCGTAATCAAAGATCTCTTTGTTTGCTTGCTGAATAACACCTCTCAACTCATCAATGTGGGTTGTCTTATTGTCTTTTGCATAGCGGGCAATCTTATCGACCAACATCTGACTGGCGATGTCTCCTGCACAATGACCACCCATACCATCTGCTACGACCCACAAACCAAGTTCGGACATATCAAGTAATGCATCTTCGTTATATGGACGGACCTTTCCTGGATGAGTCCTCGAAAAAGTAAAGTAATTCCAATTCATTCGCTGATACCTACCAGTTCCACTCTTGCCAGTTTCCATCTAACATTGCCGCATATTGACCTATTGAAGGCAGTCCCGACGTAATCAGCATACAGGGCGATATAGTTGCCGACCCTTCAGTCCACCAAAAACAAGGTTTTTTGTATTCCTTACCTAATATCTGATTTAAAAGACCATTCGCAGATAACTGTGGGGTGTTCTCATAAATGGTTGAAAGTTTGCTTTTGTAATGTACTAACGGTACTTCTGCCGTAGGAACATCATCTAAAACTGTCTTACCCGAGTCAGTGAGTCTTCGAGCCCATGCATCAAATACAAAGTCGTCATTGAGTACAGCGACGGCAAGATCTTGACTATTTTGAGTCCACTGACTCTGTTCCCAATAATCCACAGCACTCCCTTCGACTGGTCTCACAACAGTGAAAAAGAAGTAGCGTCCCGCAGAGTCAACACTCGGTATGACACTCCCAATGTAAGTTGCGTCTTCCATGTAGGAGATATCCAGTGCAAAGTGCCAAATTGGAGCCGTGAGAAAGTATTGATGCCATCCTTCGCCCAATTGTTCTCGGCTAACAGCTATTATTGCTTGCTGCCAATCATGCCATCGTTCAGTAAACTCTTGAGAAAGCCCATTTTTAACAAAATCCCCTTTTGCAGGCATTTTTCCAATGTAGCCCCAACAGGGTGTTATAGCGTTTGAGGACATCGAAAACTCTCCATCTCGTTAGACCAAAACGGGTTGATCGCACTTGAAGGGATGAGTTCCAGTTGAACTTTGTTTCCTTTCAAATCGATCATAACGATATTGTCATTTCGCGACTCTGGACGCGCTTTTAGCGATTGATCAAGTAATTTGAAAATACCCCACTCACCTTCGTAGGTATGTGCAATCTCGCGTTTTGATTCTGGTGGAGTAAAGACGATTCGAGTTTGGTCTTGCCCTGCGGGCCAGCTTAATGACTTCGCGCGAGCAGGACCGTGCTTATAGACTAAGTCTTGCCCACCCAACTCCAGTACAAAACGAGTAATATGCTGATCTAAATAAACAGGTTTCATTCCAAATTCGACGCGCAAAGAATTGTCCGGCTCAAAGAAAGTTTGTCTTATCCGTTTGGCTTTCTGGAATACTGCAAGTGTTTCTGGACGAACACCAATCTCTTTTTCAAGCTTCCAACGTCGAGTTGAAGTGTCTACAAATGGTTCTAAATACTCCTTAAAGAAGGCATCCATGGTTCCGCCGTAACCGAAAAACCGCTTAAAATCTTTGAGGCGAACTTCCTTCGAGGCATTAGGAACAAATGGATAGCGACCAGCAATTGAGCTTCGATATGGTTTAACCACCTTTGTTAACCATAATTGATTCAAGTGATCTTTAGACCCATTCTCTGCAAACTTAACTGACTCTTGAGACAGCTCTCCTAACCATTGATTAAATGGCTTTGGTAACAACTCCCTTGCACGTTCAAACGACGCAGCAACATCTTGGGTAACTGTTCCATCGAGAATGCTCTTGTATGCAATTTTTTGATTGTTACCCGAACTTGATAAATCAGACAGGTAAGAGCGCAAATTGACCATTGCTGTCTGAATATCTTCAAAATCTTGTTCATCCAAACGTAAGATTTCAGTAAAGTGGGATTCGACTTCTTTACCTGGCAAGGAAACATTAAAGCTATTCTCTTCAGGTAAATACATATCTAACTTGTCAGCGGTATTGGAAAACTTCACTTTAACAACCTTCCCTGCCACCTCTGACGCCGCTTTTTGGTTCTCTGACAAGACAACTTTGGTCAAACCAACCTCTTTTTGAATCGCACGCAATAATGATTCAATTGGTCTCTCAACCCCCGACAACACTCTTGCTTGAGTAGAGGCTAGATCAAGGGTTGGCGCTTGCTTAAGCTGAATGTCTTCAATTAAGTTTTTCCACTCATTCACATAATCTTGGTAGTAACGTGCTTGTACACCCTGGATTGCACTTGCTTGGTCAATTTCATGCGCTTTTAAATCGTCTCCATATACCCAGTTCTCTTCCATTAACCCTTTCACAGTGCGGTTAATTTGAATTTGGAAAATGCTGTGAAACCCGTTATACGTGTAAAAACCGGAGATCCCTTGAGACAGTGGTTTACCGCTCATTCGCTCAAATTGTTCTAACCCTTTTGGTCCCAGAACGTCTGTTAATCTGAATGACGGCACATGACTTTTTGAAAATTGTAACTTCATGCGTTGGTAAGCACGCTCAGGCAAAGACATTTGAGTTAACACTTCTCGAGCACTCTCTACAGCTGAGTCATTAAATGAGAAGCCTCTTTCGTTGCTTTCCAGAAGGTTATTAGTGTGCGTCATTAGACGGTCTCTTAGTGATTCATTAAGAGCGCCTGGATAATGTCTTTCAAAATAAAAGCCAAACCACGCTAATACTTCTTCTTGTTGATACTTTTCTGGGTTAAACAACATTAGGTAAGTTTTAAGCGTTTCGTATAGATACTGACGATGCTCTTGGTTTCCTTCCATCTCTGAAATCAGGCTATCAAGCACCAGAGGAGCGAAGTGTTTGGTTAGAGCAGACGTGTAGGCGTTATTTGCCGCTTGAGAGACTTTGTCGCCCTGATACAAACCAAACTTCTTTATTGCATCCGAATTTCCGTAGTCGCTTTGCTTTCCCAAAGGTAAAGTCATGATTCGGTCGAGTGTTTCTATCGCGCTGATAATGTCTGATTCAAAATCTAAACTATCTGCACCGATCATTGCTTTTATATGACCCGTCTCTTTGTTGGTTTGGGTGATAAGTGTCGAGTTCCATTGATAACTCATAAACCACGTTCCAATCGCTCCGCATAACGCGACCGCACAGCCGATGTAAACGCCTCGATGGAGCCAACTGGATTGCTTTTGATAATGACGATTGACCGTCCCAAGCAGTTGCTCTTTGAAGATGACTTGATCAAACAAGCTTCTAACGAAATAGCTGTGAGATCCGTGGTGCTGAGCAGATAAACCTAACTTCCCTAGCCCTAGCCCGCTGCTCGATTCGTTCATTAGCCGGCTAACAGGGATACCGTCTTGAACCGAGCTAACCATAAACACGCCTCGAATAAGGGTGGGCTCTTCAAAGCTGTTCTGAGCAAATATTTCTGTAAGGAATTCATCTAGGTTTGCTTGAAGCACTCGAAGTTGCTTTGGAAATTCAAAGATCATCGCGCGCTTATCAAGATCATCCTCTGTTTCCAGAATGCGCAGCATTCGGGCGTCCAATCGCTCAAGTAGATGATGAAACTCTTTATTGAAAAGAGAAACGACACCGCGCTCATCTTCGCAATCTTTTGGGAACATAAAACCGAATAGCTCTTCACGCTCTTCTTTGCTCAGATCCGCGAAAAACTCATTAAACCCCGCCACCAGATCCATTTTTGTAAGAAGAACGTAAATTGGAAACTGCATACCCAGTTGGTTTTTTAGTTCCTGTAAACGAGACTTTATCGCCCTTGCATGCAGGCTCCTTTCCGTGCGTGTTTGCGACATAATGCTAGCTAAGCTGATTGTCACAATTGCGCCGTTAATTGGTCTCTGTGTTCGATATTTTTTTAACAGCCCAAGAAATCCATGCCACGCCTTAGCATCAACTTTTTCTTGGCTATCTTGTGTCGTATAACGACCAGCGGTATCAACAAGAACCGCTTTGTTTGCAAACCACCAATCACAATGGCGTGTTCCCCCAACACCTGCAACAGAGTCCGAACCTAATGAATCCGCTAACGGAAACTCCAACCCAGATTGCTTAAGAACTGTCGTTTTACCTGTACCAGGAGGACCAATCAGTACATACCAAGGTAATTCGTATAAGCTACGTTTACCTTTATGTGTTTTGGTAACCACTTTGATTGCCTGCTCTATTCTGTCTTGCAGCACATTAATTTCTGAGGCAGCTTCTTTATCAGATTGCGAATCCACCTCTAACAGGCTTTGAATTG
Source organism: Vibrio sp. MM46 (assembly GCF_027587135.1). NCBI lineage: Bacteria > Pseudomonadati > Pseudomonadota > Gammaproteobacteria > Vibrionales > Vibrionaceae > Vibrio > Vibrio sp. MM46. Next base: position 46,829 of record NZ_JAPPTO010000031.1, on the reverse strand, counting down.
TTTCGTCTTCTTTTACTTTTTGCTTATGTTGCTTTGTAAGATTGAACACACCCCAAACGAAAACTAATACCAGGATGCTAACCAAACGCTGAAAGTCAGTTTTTAAGGGCTCATATCCCGCAACAGTGATGAGGGGACCTACGACCCAAATAAAAATTGAGCACGCAGCAACACCGACTAAACCGATAAACCAACGTTGAGTAAATATTCTGCCTACTTCTCGGATACTCATTTATCTCACTTTCCTTAGTTTGCAACCATAAGGTCAATTTCGATTCGGCGGTTAAGCGCACGATTTTCATCAGTAGAGTTTTCAGCAAGGGGTCTTGCATCACCAAGCCCTTCAGGAAGGACTCTTCCTTCCAGTGCACTGTTCGCAATCAACTGTTCAGACATCGCCGTTGCACGAGCAAGGGAAAGATGCCAATTGGACGGATATTTACTGGTAAAAATAGGGTTATCGTCAGTATGTCCAGTGACCAAAATCTTCCCTTCGGTTGTTTCTAAAGTGCGAGACAACTTAGATATAACAGGTTGGATATATTCAACGACTTCCGCACTACCTGACTCAAACAAGTCTTGAGCTTTGAGAGAAATCCGAACTCTGTCGGATAGAGCCTCAACAGTCACCAGTTCTTTATTTATCTCGGTTGCTAGATACATAGAAACGCGTTCAGCAACTTTTATTACTTGAGAATCGGACGTAGGAGCCATCTCTGTTTGATTAGGTGAGATGAGATTAATTAAACTGGCAAAGGTTTGATTTGAAGCCTTGTTAAGGTCATAGCTGAAGAACATAAAGATACAGACCAATATTGCCAATGTCACAGAGCAAACCACCCATAAAGGCGCACGTTCCGCCACTTGCGAACCATTTAACAAACGGCTTTCAATATTGTCGCTTAAGCGTTGCTGTAACCCTCGACCGTTTGACTTTAAAACGCTAACAACTTGCTTTCTCAAACGACGGTGTGTTTCCAGACCATTTTTTTCTAATCGATATTGCCCTACGAAACCTAAAGACATACACACATACATGAGTTCCAAGAGATCAAGCTGAGTCTCAGGGAATGACATGCATGTTTCTAAATGCTGAAAAAACGCCTCCCCACCTTGACTGCTAGAATAGAAAGAGGTCAGCAACGAGTCGTGACTCCATGTCGATTGGCTACCCCAATTTGTATTCAAAACTGCTTCATCGATTGCGCAGCATAAGCAGTAACGAGCGGTATCTATTGTTTCCAGATTTATGTTTTGTTGACGTAGTCGGTTTTCGTAGTCTCTTAACTTTTGTGCCAACGTTTCTTTTAAAAACAAGACGTCAGAGTGACTCGCTGTTGCTCGAATCTGTCCAATAATAGAAAGTATGCCATTAGCTTCAGCTAAAATCGGGTTGCTGCCAAATGCGACCACTGAGTCATTGTTGACCACTTCAGGATTCTTTGAGATCACAACTGTACTATCGGGAGATTTTGGTACTGAGATATTAGCGTTTGTTGGTCTTCCACCTGGTGTTGGCTTTATTATTGTCTGTTCCATAATGACGTAACCTGTTATTGGTTAATGCTCCATAGCTCTATGTCTGAATTCGGGAATTGACCAGATAGCTGAAGAGCAATACCGCCACTCTCTTGGAGACGAACCCAGAAAGGTCCTTTCTTAATCACTTCAAAATACACATACCCCGTTTGATAAGGGATCTGTCGAGGAACAACATTGAGTGGTGCAACGTTAATACCGTTGATTTGATTATTTATAAGATCTCTAATTTGTTCTGCTGGTCCCAACTTGAGTTGAGCTGGTACCAAACGTCTAATCTCATCAGTACTTGTGTCTGCTTTTACTGCCAAAACAAACTGGCTTGATTCAAGAAGTCGCTTATCAGGTAACGGTGTCACTCGAATACCAAGTTGTCGAACCTCCAAAGGAAGTTTATTAGCCGTCTGATCTAGAACAACACTCAGGTATTGGCTTAACACCTGATTAAGCTCTGAAATCGTAGAGGTCAGATTTGAGTGTTCATAATCAATAAGTAAAGGAGCGCGCTTATTTTTACTCGAAAAAGTCGACAACTCACCAACATATCCTCGTAATAGCGTGACAAACTCTAAAGGGTGAACTTGTTCTAACTGCCCCAGATGTCTAAGAATCGTTTCGTAGCGATTGAGCATTTGAAGCATGATGAAATCGACAGCTGAAGCAGATGCCGCTTTACCTTGCACTAAACGTTGAGAAACCACATCAGCACGGATTTTTGTCATTCCCGTTACATTTTTTAGGCAAGCCAACATTGCTTGATCTTTAAGCACATTGAGATGTGGCGGCGTATACTCTTCATCAAGAAGAATTGCGCCTTCCGCAGTGACTTCTTTAATTTTAAGAATCGGTAACTCAACAAAACCTGACAAGTTGTCATTGCTTACTTTAAGCGCAACATTCAACGACGCCACTTGAATGCGCTCTTCATCCTGACCTGTTTGCACGTCTATAACGTCTAGATCGTTTAACACATATCTGCTGACAACACCTTCACTAACATCCGCAATCGTTTTTTCTTTAAGGCTCGATGAAGCAACGACCACTTTAACTAATGTGTTTTGAGTTCCCTTTTCAACCAGTAATGGCGGAAGAACTTCATTAACGTTCTGCAATTCAATAAGAGTCATATCAGGAAGAATCGCTTCGAGTTTCTCGATTTCTACCACGCCTTCTTTCAAACTGTTCGGGTTTATACGAACTTGATACACGCCCCAATTATAAGGCTGTTGAAAACGGTTCAATCCCTTAAACTCATGCTCAATTGCACGCTCGCTTTGCTGGAAATGTTGAGGACGTAAAAACATCCCCTCACACCATGCTGTGTGGGAGTAATCTGCCATTGTTTAGTCGCCAAGTGAGGTTATTTAACGAATATAGAAAGGTCGTCTAGGTGAATTTGGTAAGTGTTGTAACCTGTCTGGTCTACCTTAATCACCTGCCTCCAATTGGAGTTTTCGATGTCACGGAATGCCGCGACTAAACCTAAATACTGAGTTTTTGGTGACATGCTTGCGTGATAAATATCTTCCTGACCAGGCGTTAAAGAAATTTCATATTTGTTCACTAAATCAGGACCTAAAACCGTGTCATAGCTTTCGTACAGCGAAAAGAAATCCTGACTTTCAAAGACGGTTGAAGATGTCAATTCAAACACATAAATCACAACAGGCGACGGTCTGCCATTTGAATCTGGGTTGATATTATGTTTGGCTGTGAGCGCTAAATCAGCATAGGGATCAACTACTAGGTTTGCCGCTGAACAACCAACTAAAGCTGCCGTAATAAATAGAAGTAAAGTCTTCATTATTGTTTTCATCATCATTCCTTAGTTTTTACTTCTCAGTGCATTTTCATAATGCTTTGCAAAATCTTCCAAATAAAAAGGTGATTCCTTATTTACAATTTCATCCGTTAATTGATAATGAATACCTTCAAATCTCTTCCAGCTTTGAGCATATTTTCTTGCTGGAATTATTTTATTGAAGAAACTATCACTTGACATTGTATCGGAGTAAATACTTGATGGTTCAACTAACGACATAACACTTGAAACGGTACCTTCGACACCTTTCATCAACGCTTTTTCATGGTTTTCTATATCAACAAATGCTTCTTTAATTGCTATGTCTGCTCGCATAAAACTAGCAGTGTTTCGGTTGTATAAATTATGAATAGCATCTTCTAAATTAGCGGAAAACTTTAATGGATTATTTTCTGACTTTCGAAAAGCGGTATGGTTTAAACGATTATTTTGTTTAAACTCAGCTCGATTATGTAATGTTTCCATTAACCCCAGTAGCATCAAAGAAAACGACTGGCCTAGTTGCTCGAACCACTGTTCGCTATTTTCGTCTGGAACCATATTTGGGTTGATACCCAGACCTCTGACGAAGGCTTGTTGGTTTTTGCTTTCATTTTTTACCAAAGGCTTCGGAGCACTAATCGGGGTAGACGCATGAGGGGATACTTCTTCAACACTCGGCTCTTGTGCTTCTAAAAAGTCATCCATCAGACCAATATCAAGCTGAAATTCAGAAGGCGCACTGTCTCTTAACAGATCCGCTGCGTTCAACCCAAACTCATCATGAGTTAAATTTCGGTCAACATCACTAACGGCTAACTCATTGATAGTATTGTGTACTCTATTGCTATCATCGATAATTCTTTCTTCTAAACTTACTTGAATTTGATAATCGCCGAGGGCCACGACATCGCCATGATTGAGTGCCAATTCATTTCCTTGACCAACCGGCGTCACGGCATTATTTACAAAGGTACCATTCGTCGATAAGTCTTTAATCAAGTACTTTTCACCAAATTTGATCAGTTCACCATGCTTACTTGATATGACTCTTTCAGGGTCAGGCAATGTCCAATCACACTGTTCAGAGCGCCCAAAACTGACCTTGTCATGTTCACCTGTCGCATCAAAAACGAACTCAGTGTCAATCTCTGGAGTGAACTTATGAAAACTTGTAATGGTTAAAACCAACGTCATGTAAACCTCGCCAAAGGAACTGCTTAATATATAAATTTAGTTCTTAATAGTTAGGAAACCACTTATTAACACTAAGATTAATAATGCCTAATCAAATAATAATTGTATTTCACGAACGGAATAATGAATTAATTTCTCAGCAAAGCAATCTAGGATTATTACGCAGAACAAAATATACAACGAGGTTCAAATTTTTGACGCTTAACTTTTCATTCGTCAAAAAACCGATGTTAGCTTAACCGAGAAATCTTCATTTAATCATTTTTCATTAGCAGATGAGTTATATATTCACACCATCATTTTATATGGAGCCTCGTGATGGACTACAAAAATAAAGACAGTTCTATAAATAAAGAATGCAGTGGCGATAAAACCAAAATTGTAAAGACTCAAAAAAGAGAAAATACAAATGACAATAAGGGCAATATAAACAATGAAGGCTCTGCCCTAAATAATAATGAAACAAATACAAAAGTGTCTCAGAACCTAAACACAATTCCACCAGCAAACAAATTAGTGCGTAATATTGATAATGATGATAAGCAAACTCGATCTGATTCATTGCTCGGGGAGACGGTAAAAAACCGTTATGAAATTGAATCTTTGATCGGCCATGGTGGTTTATGTGACGTCTTTTTGGCGAAAGACAAAATTCTTGAATCTTCTGGAGCAGATGTCCCCTATGTCGCATTAAAGGTACTACAAAAAGAGTATGCGTCTCAGCCAGAAACCGCCCGCATGCTCATTCGTGAAGCACAACAAACTCAGAAGCTTAGTCACCCCAACATCATCCGAGTCTACGATTTTGGAGTAGACGGAGAAATCTATTTCCTCGTGATGGAATATGTTGATGGGGAGACATTAGAAGGACTTATTCAACGCTCTAGACCGGACGGGTTAAAGTACAACGCCACCCTTTCAATTCTGAACCAAACGTTAGATGCATTATCGTATGCACATTCACTTGGTGTGGTCCATGCAGACTTAAAGCCCGCAAACATCATTCTCACTTCGGAAGGTAAAGTGAAGCTGCTGGACTTTGGCGTCTCTAAAACGCACCAACTGAAGCATGACCAATATGCAGCAAAACGAAAATCACAAGACACTGACACGCTGGGTTATACACCGAATTATGCCTCACTTGATATCTTATCGGGCAAAGAACCGAAACAAAGTGACGATCTGTTTGCGTTTTTCTGCATTACTTTCGAGTTGCTGAGCTGCAAACACCCATATGGACGAACCCCAGTCAACGAAGCGCTTAAAAAAAGCGTTAAAGTAAGCAAGCCATCTCACTTTCCATTTTCAAAGTGGCGCATCTTCTCTAAAGCTTTTGCTACTGGTGTCGTCCCTTCTCAGCTCAGCGCTACTGATATCAAGCACCTGTTAAATAAGAACCGTTGGTCACTTTATTCAGGTATAGCCGCCAGTCTTGCCTTAATGGGTTTGTTAGGTACGTTCTATCAACAACAGCAAAATACCATTAACCAACTCAACCTTACTCTCATAGAAAAAGATCAAGCCATCGAATCTGCAGAGCAACTGTTAAATACGCTTCCGGAGCAAACCAAAGCGTTAATTGACAACAAACAAGGGATACACCCAGTGATTGCTGCTGGTTTCCTACGTTTGTATAAACCGCATATCCTTGGAGAATTTGAAGCAAAGATCGATGACGTACTTAACTCTGATGTAACGACTTATCCAAACTACAAACAGATTGAATCCATCTTACAGCAAGCAAAAATCTATTACCCAGACTCCCATAAAATCGAAGTTTTGGCATTGGATATTCAATCAAGCAAACACTCTACTCTGCTTTCTATTGCGAGACAGATAAACAGCCACTTAGAAAAATCCTTGTACACCCAGCAAGACGAGGCTAAATCTATTTACGATCTCAAAAAGGAACTCCATGAAATACATAAAGAGTACCCTTTCACTCCTAGCTCGTTGGCAAGCGAAGTCTTTGGTCAACACCTCAATGAAGCGCTAAAAATGCGCGATGCAGCAGCTTTAGTCACACTCATCAAAGTTGGAAACTCCTTTTTTGCTGAGTCTGAAGAACATCAGCAAAATTTGGCGATCAGCAATACAATGAAAGATGCGGTATTGGAAATGAAACTTTACGAGACCGCAAAAGAGAGCTCAACGCCGTTGCCTTTCCCTGCTGATGCTGCACGATTGTTGTATCAGGAAGAGTTTGAAGGACTGCACTACCGACTCAACCAAGCTCGCACAACGGTTAACCTAGATAAGCTCGTCAAAGATATTGATGCATTTTCTGAAAATTTCCCGCCGGGTTTCCAAGATATTAATGATCTGCGATTCCAAACCGCCGATAAGTACCTACAGTTTTCTGACATTCTTTTAAACAAGCGGAAGTCTAAAAGTGCGAGGCGTGCGATGAAGAAGGCAAACGAGCTGTTAAAACGCGTCGAAACGGAAGCTGAACAGAGTTAATGACTACAAAAGTTGATGAGGGGCATATTGCCCCTTATTTTAACGTAAAAGCGCTTGCCTTTATGCAAACTGATGACTAATTTTATTTTAGAGTGTGCTAATCTGTATAAATAGGTAGAAGTTTGACCACAGGGAAGATCGAAGTCGATAACATCAGCATTTTAGTCATTGATGACTGTTCAACCTCTTCAACGTTGATCAAGCATCAACTCGTCTCGCTGGGAGCCAAAATATCCAACATTACCTGCGTTAACAATGCGCAGCAGGCGTTGAGTGCTACTAAGACTCGCTTTTACTCGTTCATCATTATGGATTATCACCTGTCTTCTAAGTTGACCGGGCTTGATCTAATTAACCTGATGAGTCGAGCGAAATTGATATCAGACACAACAGCCGTGCTTATGATATCTGGTGACGCTACGCAAGAAACCGTGCTCACTGCGCTTTCTGGTCGTGTTAGACATCTACTTACTAAGCCGCTTCAGACAAAAGCACTACAAACTAAAATGCTCACTGCTTTACAAGAGCAGCATCACCTTGCTGAAGTAAAACAATACCTTAGCAAAGTTTCAGTGCTTTCTCTCAATGACGTTGCGCAACTGCATAAGAAATACGCGACCAGTGTTTGTGTTGAATCACTCTTAATTGATACTTTGATTGAAGCGAAACAGTTTGAGGTACTAGAGAACTTCCTTCCTTTTTGCAACGACAAAGAACACGCGAGTCGAATTTGTGCTGAAGCATTCCTACTTCACCAAAAAGGTAAGATCCGTGAAGCTGTTGAAGTCCTTGCAAATTACGTCACACACAATCCGCTTTGCTTAAGGGCTATCGATAATCTTGTCGGGCTTTATGAAACCTTAGGGCAACACAATAACGCCTCTATACTTGCAAACCGAGCCTTTGAACTCACCCCTAGTAGCAGTGCAAGACTGATTACTGTATCTAGGGTTCTGTCAAAACTCGCTCAGTTCGAGCGACTGTACGACGTTGGTTACCTTTACGCATCCAATGTTTCATCCACGGATACTCAGTGGCTCGCTGCGATGAATACTTATGTCGACTTGATTAGTGAACATTTTAAGACGCTCACTAATGGAAATGACAAAAAGAAAGTACTCCTAAAGCTCAATGAATTTTGTTTGCTCGCTGAGAAACAACTCAATCGTAACCAACAAGTCGATTTAGCCGCTTTTAAGCAGATGATGCAATGTAAGCTTCTTTTACTAGAATCACGTCCGGAGTACGCTCATAGAAAGCTAATGCACTCACTTAGCTACTACTACGCAACGCCGAACAAAGCACCTTTACTGCTATTAAAACAAGCTATTCCTTTGATGGACTTTTTCGGCGAGTTTGCTATCAAGCGTTGCTTGTTAACCTTACTTGCAGCGAAGTCAGGAACCGCTTTAAAACTCAGCGAACAAAAGAACTCCGATGAAGAGACGTTAGGCAAAAGATACCCTTTCTCAGTCGAGATGCGCCTCAAGCGGCTATCGGATAACAACATTGAAGCGACAGACATCATTTTGGATGAGAGCATTGAATTCCTTTCTCAGCGTCCACTACCACCAAATTGGTCTAACTGGCTCAAAGATTATCTTTCGGGATCGTATTCGACCCAGTTACCAATACCTTTTAACTTACAAGCCACACAGTGGAGATGAATAATGATCAATTTCGAAGTGTTGAATACCTACATGGACAACGATGTCGACATTATCTTTGCTGTTTTCTCAACTTACATGGAAGACTACGAAGATGGATTAGAAAGAATCAACCAACTCAACGCAGAGCAGAACTGGGGGGACTTATTCTTATTATCACACAGCTTAAAAGGCATCCTTTCTAGCTTTGGAGAAGAGTCAGCTGTAACCGCATTGAGCAACATTGAGGAGCACACAAGAGACAATATCGCACCGGATAGCGGGGATCTAGCTATAGTTAATAAAGAGCTGGTGACGATAAACCAGCAAATAACAGATTACTTATCTAACATGGATCAGTAACAACACTATAAAAAATATACGTTAATTGGAATGCTAGGCTATGAATAACACGAATTTTAAAGAGTTGATAGATTCACTTAAGGATCTGACTCCAACTCAAAAAAAATACTTAATAAGTCAAACTCAACTCTCTTTGGACGAAAGCGAACTTCTTAAAAACAAGGACTTACTTACACCCGAAGAGCTTGAGCTTTTGCTTGCAGTGACAAACGCGAAGTGAAAGCGAGACGTTAGAAGCTAACCTACTCATTAGTTTACTTTAATGCTCTAGTTCACTTTGATTTCTAACTAGGGGTAAGCGAGCCTTACCCCTAGTTTTTATCAAATAGACACCCATCTTGAGGTTACTTGGGTATAGGCTTAATTTTCATTCATCTTGCCTTGGTATTCTTGCTGTAACTTTTCCTTTTGATCTGCTTTTACTTCCGCCCAGCTTCCGTTGTTTTCAATCGCTGTCACCCGAGCTTGGTATTTCTCTACTGCTCGATTTAAAACAGAATAAGGGTCAACGCCCTGCTCTTTTTCTAACGCCATCAGGATATTTAAGTAGTTCCACAACACATCGCCAAGTTCATCTTCTAGATAACACTGACGCTCTTTAGCGATCTCTTCGCTGACTTCTTCAAGCTCTTTGTGTAGCGCATCAAAATACGTTTCTGAGCCTCTATACCAAGTGTTGTTCTTGTCGTATTCAGCTTTGCGCTGAGCAATGTCAAACAAGGCTTTAAAGCTCTCCATTGCTTTCTCCTCTTTACACCAAGATTTGTGCTTTCAATTAGATAGTCACTCACTCTAAGTAATTTAAATTCAAAAAGAAAGCATCCGTTATTCACCTCATCTTTTTCAGTATCATCACAAACAAAGTGAACTTAAAGCCTCTCATTAATAACAATATGTTATGCAATCAATAACCAATGATAATTTCATGTTTTCAAGGTTAGCCATTATCTTAATCCCAATGACGTTGTTTGTTGGGGCACGGTTGTTGTTCGAACAACACCTAACAAGCCGAGATAAGAAGGTTAAATATGAAATTTCTTCACACTATGATCCGCGTTGCTGATCTAGATAAGTCCATTGAGTTTTACACCAAAGTTCTTGGTATGAGCGAGCTTGATCGCTTTGAAAACACGGAATACCGCTACACGCTCGTATTTGTGGGCAACGCAGACCAACCAGACAGCGCGACGATTGAACTGACTTACAACTGGGACACAGACAGCTATGACCTAGGTAACGCGTTCGGTCACATGGCATTGGGTTGTGAAGATATTTACGCTGCATGCGACAAAATCAAAGCACTTGGTGGCAATGTCGCTCGTGAACCCGGTCCAATGAAAGGCGGTGAAACTCACATCGCATTCATCAAAGATCCTGACGGCTACCAAATCGAATTGATTCAAACAAGCAAATAACGAGGTTAGTCATGAAAGATACATTGTTTCAACCTGTACAACTTGGTTCTCTAACGCTTCAGAACCGTATCGTTATGCCACCAATGACTCGCTCTCGTGCAAGCCAGCCTGGCAACGTCGCAAACGACATGATGGCTGAGTACTACGCACAACGCGCATCTGCGGGTTTGATTGTTGCAGAAGGCACACAGATTTCACCTATGGGTCAAGGTTACGCTTGGACTCCGGGTATTTACAGCCAAGAACAAATCGCAGGTTGGAAAAAAGTCACTGACGCTGTACATGCAAAAGGCGGAGCGATCTTCGCTCAGCTTTGGCACGTAGGCCGTGTAACTCACCCTGACAATATCGGTGGCGAGCAACCAATTTCTTCTTCTGCACTAAAAGCAGAAAACGTGAAAGTATTTATTGATAACGGCACAGATGAGCCTGGTTTTGTTGACGTGGTAGAACCGCGTGAGATGACGAAAGAAGACATCAAAGTGGTTATCGAAGAGTACCGTCAAGCGGCATTGAATGCGATTGAAGCGGGCTTTGATGGCATCGAACTACACGCAGCAAACGGCTACCTTGTAAACCAGTTCATCGATTCTGAAGCAAACAACCGTACAGATGAATACGGTGGTTCAGTTGAAAACCGTCTACGTTTCTTGGGTGAAGTGGTTGAAGCGATGACTCAAGCGATTGGTGCTGAGCGCGTTGGTGTTCGTCTTGCTCCGTTTACGTCACTAAATGGTACTGTAGATAAAACACCAGTAGAAACTTACACAGCTGCTGCGACACTGCTTGATAAGCTAAACGTTGTTTACATGCACATTGCAGAAGTAGACTGGGATGACGCACCAGATACGCCTGCTGAGTTCAAAACAGCCGTTCGTGAAGCTTACAAAGGCACTATCATTTATGCTGGTCGCTACAACACAGAGAAAGCGGCTGAAGCTCTAGAAAGTGGCTTGGCAGATATGGTTGGCTTTGGTCGTCCGTTCATCGCGAACCCTGACCTACCGAACCGTATCAAGAACGATTACCCGCTAGCGGCTCACGATCCTGCGACGTTGTTTGGTGGTAACGAAAAAGGTCTGTTGGATTACCCAACTTACCAAGCAAACTAAATTGCTTCGCTTGCCTAGTTCAGCCGACTTATTTGAATAGGCAAGTTGAATAGACAAAAACCCCGCAGATGCGTTTGAGTGCATCTGCGGGGTTTCTTTTTAGCGTCCGGTGTTGTCTGACATTATGGTTTTGGCATTAGAGTTTTCTCTAACGACGCTGGCAAGAAGTGCAACCACGACAAGCCGAGCGTGTGGTTTTATCCAGTAAACTGCGTTGCACCTTACAGTATGCGTTCTTTAATGCACGGCGAGCCGCAAACCAATCTTCAGGCTTAGTCAGAATCAAATAGCCATTGAAGCGCTTCACTAACTCCACTCTGTGTTTATCAATAAAGCGGCTGTCAAAACCAATATCGAAGTAATCCAAAGCTTCTTCGATACAAGTAAAGCTAGCAATCTTGGCTTGAATATCGTTTTGGCTCATAGCCTCGTTTCTGAGTTTGTTCACTTAGCTTTCAGTATAAAAACTTCCGTTCAATCGTTCTTTGATTTACATCCGTAGCACGTCATTTTGCTAGAAACCGCCGAGTTTTAAATTTTCAAAATGAAAATCAATATAAGAAGTCACCCTGTAAAACTCTTCTCATCTGCAGAATAACTTTTAACTCACTGATTTTATAAGCCTAATTTTTGGTGCACATTTTGCGTTAGTGAGTTTGTTGACTAGGGAGAGATGATGATGACTTACCGAGCAGAAATAGATGGATTAAGAGCGATTGCGGTCCTGTTGGTGATTTTTTTCCATGCAGACATACAAGCTTTTGCTGGTGGCTTTATTGGCGTAGACGTGTTTTTCGTGATCAGCGGCTATTTAATTACCACTATTGTGATAAACGATTTAGATAAGAGCCAATTCAGCCTTTCCGATTTCTACGAGCGCCGTATTCGTAGGATCTTGCCCTTACTACTGCTGGTTATTGCAGTATGTTACCTGCTCTCTTGGTGGTTGTTCCTTCCCCAAGCACACAAAGAGGTGGGCGAGTTTTCTGTGTCTTCCATTCTGTCCGCTTCTAATGTGTTGCTGTACCTCAAAGGGCACAATTATTTTGGGCTGGAAGAGCAAGCCAACCCACTCTTTCATACTTGGAGCTTAGGTGTCGAAGAGCAATATTACATTGTGATCCCTCTTTTGCTTATGTTGCTGGCACGTGGCAAGCTCATGTCTTACCTCACCTTCTTCATTGCGGTGTTTGCACTAAGCCTGATGACTATTTGGTACGCCAGTGGTGACCCTGATTTCGCCTTTTACATGATTTTCTCTCGTGCGTGGGAACTGGCGGCGGGCTCTTTGATTGCCCTAGTAATGCGTAAAACCGTCATCAAGCCCAACAACACACTTGCCATGATTGGTTTAACACTGGTTCTTGCCTCTGCCTTGTTGTTCGATAAATCAAAAGATGGCGCCGGGCTCATGCTGTTAATTCCTGTGATTGGCACCGCGCTTATCATCTTGTTCTCATCCAAAGACAACACGCTGGGTAAAGCTCTAAGCCTCAAATCGGTCGTTTTTGTCGGTTTAATTAGCTACAGCCTCTATCTATGGCATATTCCGTTACTGGTCTTTTATCGATACGTACTCACTGCCGGACAAGAGTTCAGCCTCGCATTTTATCTTGTCGCTCTATTTACCTTTTCTTATCTAACTTGGCGCTTTGTTGAAAAGCCTTTCCGTAGCCGCAAGAAAATCAGCATGAGCACACTTACTGCCTCACTTGTATTAGTTACCCTGCCACTGCTTGCTTTTGGTGTCGTCGGTCATAAAAACGGAGGCTTTCCCGACCGTAGCGCGTTTTTCGAAGCCATGCGCGTGAACAACGGCTACGGCATCGCATGTAACGGTAATACCGGCATCAATGACACCTGCTCCTCATCTTCCCAGCCTACTGTCGCTGTATTAGGTAACAGCCACAGCATGGTCTTTGTTCAGCAACTCGCGAATGACACACCAACAGGGGTTGTTCAACTTACGCAAGACTCTTGCGCGGTTGGCTATGTCGATAAAGTTTCAGGTGCAAACCATTTGTCTTGCAGCAATTTCTTCACTGATGCAATAGAAACCATTTTGAATACCCCTTCTATCCGTCGCGTGGTGATTTCTTCTAACTTCAATAAAGAGTTATCCAAACAAGACTACCAAGCTTCGCTCACTCGCCTTTTGAACGAGTTAGAAGACCGAGAAGTTCTGGTCTTTGGTCCAACACCTTCCGCACCGCATGCCATTGGTGAATGTTTATGGAAAGCGCGACTGTTTGGAGACAACACTGGCAATGAATGTGACTTCACGCCAAGGCAATCACACCCACATCGCGTGGCTACGTTGGCTCACTATTTTGAGCAATTTGAACATGTGGAGTTTGTCGACCTTACAAGTTACATCTGTCAGCAAGGCAAATGTGCAATGAAGGTAGGCGATAACAACGCCATGTACACCGATGCGAACCACCTATCCTACAAAGGCGCAGAGATCGTATTAGGCAGCTACCAGAAAGAAGTAATGAGCAATCAACAGTTAACTGCTCAGTATTAACCCAATGGAAAAGAGAGAAAGAAAAGCTCAGCGTTAATCTAGGGTCTGAGCTTTTTACTTGAAGATTCTTGGGTCGAAAGCAAAATCAAGCTTCTCTGCTTTCTTCAGGATGTCTTTCATCTTGGGGTGGTTTGGATTGACGACGTAGTTGTTGTCACGAGGAGAAATTGTCGAAGGCACTTGCAGTGCAGCAAACTCAGGGTGCGGATCGTTGAGAAACTGGTCACCAATGTATTGTGTGGATTCACTAACAGGAATGGAGCGCCAAGTGACCGGTAAGTCTTCTTCATCCAGTGCGGCAATTAAGTATTCCGGCATCTCGATACGATACAAATCGTAAAGCTTGGTGATCGCCGGATCGTTGTTTACATGCACAAAAACTTCTAACGAGCAAAGAGATTCGGATTGAGAAAAGTACAGTGCTTCGGTTCCTTTAGAGTTCCATCGCCCGCCGTATAGCTTGGCACCGATTGGGCTAAATGGAGACTCAGAAAACTTCTTTTGAGTCAGTCGATAGAGCTTCATATTACGAGAATACCCCGTGCTCTAGTCGTCCAATCAAATCTTTGACGATTTCAAAATCAACCGTGGTTGAAACCATGTCTAGTGGGCGCTTTCCACCCAAACCATAAACATTCTCCCGCATCCAACCTAGTGCGCGTTCTTCATCATCAAACAGTTCTGTTGCTAGCTTAAGTAGCATCGCTAAACGATAGATGGCATCACTCTCTTGCGTGTTGAAGCGCTCTTCGTTTTTGAGTCGACGTTTGATGGTGCTCACCGGGATCAATGTGACGTGTTGGAATTCGCTTTGAGAAAGCTTCACACGCTCGACGATATTACGGTATACCTTTGGCTCAAACCCTTTATGAACCGCATCGGTACGACCGGTTTCGGCATCTTCAATGCCCAGCATAAACCAAAAGTTTGCCTTGTGAGGCAGCTTCGGTTTAAAGCTTTTTAATGTTGCCGTTGCCATACTGAGCTCCTATAGACCAAATGGTCTTAATATTATGGTCCATATGAGCTCAATTATCAATCGTACAAATTGCAGCCACAGTAAAACAGGCACGAATCAGAGCAAGAGAAACGTTAAGGCTTGTCTACGCCTGCGTATTTCACCCCAGAAAGCAACGCCATATCGCGATTCCAAGTGGCGAGGTCGCGTTGATTAAACTTGCAAAGATCATCGTGTCCACACGCTCTTGCCATCACTTGCATCAACTCAACCGAGGCTTCAAAAAAGTTCTTCAATTGAACCGAGGCTTTATCCACATTCAACCGCTGTCTTAAGTCGGCTTTTTGTGTCGCAATGCCTGCTGGACAATTGTTGGTATTGCACATTCTCGCGGCTACACAACCTATCGACTGCATCGCACTGTTAGAAATCGCAACGCCATCTGCCCCGAGCGCCATCGCTTTTACAAAGTCCATTGGAACACGTAGCCCACCCGTGACAATTAACGTGACACGGTCACTCACACCTTGAGCATCCAGATAGCGTCTTGCTCTAGCGAGAGCGGGAATGGTTGGCACGCTGATGTGATCACGGAACATAGCAGGCGCTGCGCCCGTACCTCCTCCACGACCATCCAAAATGATGTAATCCGCACTGGCATCGAGTGCGAATTGAATATCTTCTTCGATATGGTTTGCACTGAGCTTGAAGCCTATCGGGATACCACCTGTCACTTCACGTACCCGATCTGCAAACTTTTTGAAATCTTCTGCGGTATGCAGATCTTTAAACGTCGGTGGTGAGATCGCAGATTGCCCTTCGGGAATACCGCGCACTTGCGATATTTTGCCCACATTTTTATTGGCAGGAAGATGACCACCAGTTCCTGTTTTTGCTCCCTGTCCACCTTTAAAGTGGAAAGCTTGAACATTGAGCAACTTAGATTCGTCGTAACCAAATTGCGCACTCGCCAGTTCATAGAAATAACGCGAGTTCGCCGCTTGCTCTTCTGGCAGCATGCCGCCTTCTCCAGAGCAAATTCCGGTTCCGGCTAACTCCGCACCTTTCGCGAGTGAGATTTTGGCTTCTTCTGATAACGCGCCAAAGCTCATGTCAGAGACAAACAAAGGAATTTTTAGCAATAACGGCTTCTTCGCTTTCGGACCAATTACCAATTCTGTTTTGACTGGCACATCCTCCATCAGAGGTTTGGTTGCCATTTGTGCGACCATCATTTGCAGTTCATCCCAATGTGGCAATTGGTCTCTCGGCACTCCCATCGCCGTCATCGGTCCATGATGCCCTAACTTTGATAGCCCTTCTCTTGCCAATTGGTGAATAAACTCAACTGTGGGTTCTTCTTGTGTCGCGACCGCAATTGGGATCTCGTTATGTCCGGCTTGGATACCCGGACCTTCTTGCCCCACTTGTTCAGAGGTAAACTGCTTATGTGTCCCATCACAGAAAGGCGCATTTGCGGTGTGCTTACACTGACACAGATACGAATCTTCATCCTTTTCAGCGACAAAGCTCATGGGTTTAAAATCGGTTCCGGCGTGGGAGCCATCACAATAAGGTTGGTTCTTAGATCGCCCGCATCGACAAAAGTAATATTCTTGCCCTTGCACAAGCTCAACTTTGATCGGTTTGTTATCCGCTATTACTGGTTTGCTCATTTTGCTTCCCTTTTTCAATGCCATACTCTGTGGTTGGCTTTCAGTAAGCGTAGAACAGCTCAAGTAAAGCGTCAGGGGAATAGAGATTTACCTATACTTTATGTGGGTCTCAACACTCTGGAGGCTAACATGACCATGTCAACCCGGCTCGACCACTATTTGACTGAGCACCATATTCACTTTCAAACCGTGAATCACAGTCATAGTAATAGTTCGCTGCAAAGCGGTGTTGCAGCGGGTATCCCTCTCAATAACTTGGCAAAAGGCGTGATTTTGGAAGATCACCAAGGTCGTCATATGATGGCTGTCTTGCCTGCGAATAATAAAATCAGCTTGTCTCGATTGAATGACGAGCTCAACGCTTCTTTCCATTTAATCAAGGAAAGAGAAGTCTATCGTTTGTTTACCGATTGCGATAACGGCGCGATACCTCCAGTGGGTAGCGCTTATCACATGGCAACCATTTGCGATGAAATGCTCGCCAATTTAGAGCATGTGTATTTGGAAGCAGGCGATCACGAAACCTTGATTAAGTTAGATAAAGAAGCGTTCCGTGAACTGATGGGAGAAAGTCGTTTTCTGCGCTTTAGTAGTCAGGTATTTCATTAGTCTTAAGCTGCAATGAATGCGGTATCTAGAACATGTTGGCTCTTGTGGTGACGATTTCATTTTAAATTGCTTTCGCGACAAGAGCCTTTATTCGTTCTTATCTTTAGCGTCTTTAACCTCCTCAACCAAACCCGCTCTGTCAATTCGATAATGCGCGAGATCGTGAGCAAGAAAGAGATGACCAGAGTAAGCGGTTTGAGCTTCTTGCCGAATCTGCTCAATCGACACTTCCGCTTCAGGGCTAAATTGATAGCGAGGACTAAAGTGAGTGAGAATTAAGCTCGGAATTTGTTTTGTCTGAGCATAACTGGCGACTTGTGAAGAATAAGCGTGACCGACTTCTTCTGCTCGATCTTTCATCGCTTCTGAGTACGTTGATTCGTGCACCAACAGATGCGCGCCTTCAATTAGACTATCGAGCGTTTCGGGTTTGTCGTTATCACCACAAATAATCACTTTTCTCGGTGGATGTGCAAGCTTAGTAAACGCCTTACTCATTAAGGTTTGACCTTGGTACTCCACATCATTACCCCGCACAAGTTCTCCCCAAATAGGTCCCCTCGGTATGTTCAATTGCTCAAGCTTATCGATGTCTGGATACATACGAATGGTTGACTCTTCAAAACAGTAAGCAAAGCTAGGAACACGATGGGAAAGTGCAGTTGCGGTAATCGTAAACTGACCAATTTCAATCGAATCAAGCTGCTCGACTTCAATGAAGTGAAGTTCAAATGGCAGGTAGAGTTTGGTGAACGCTTGAGTCGCTTCAAACCACTGTTTAATCCCCTCTGGCGCAATGATCGTCAGAGGATCTTTGCGGTTATTCATGCCTGCACTGGCGAGCAAGCCCGGTAAACCATAACAATGGTCGCCATGAATATGGGTAATACAAATAACTCGTAAATAATTAAGTGATAACGGAGTGTATAGCAATTGGTGCTGAGTCGCCTCTCCGCAGTCAACTAGAAACCACCCTTTTCCCTTGCTCTCCAGCAAAGCAGTCGCAGAAACATTACGGGATTTAGTTGGAACCCCAGAGGACGTTCCTAAGAAATACAGCTCCATATGACTTCCCATTCCTTAAGTAAAAGCTCTAATCACTCATAAAGTTTAGCATTCGATTCAGTGATAAATTGCATGATTCTGACCGATTTTAACACTAAGCTTTAAATATCAATTAAACACCCGTTTAAAACAATCGTACCAAAACACACTGATTACCATTCACCATTCTATAACACTTAAGCCACATTTTTCGAGTGGACATCAAACACCATAGGGCTGTTTCGTAAAACATCCACGATGTATAAATCGAGCTTAACTATAACATTTACAGATATTTACACCCAAAACTACAAACCATTAGTTATATGGGATGGTAATAACAAATCCTGAAATTCAATGTTACAACTATGTTAATTGTTTTTATGCTGAGTTGAGTGTTTAGCAAATAACCTACTCATCCCCTGTATAGGTTATTAGGCACTTTTATTTAAAACGCATCCTAAAAACACATGGAGTTTCAGAGTGATATGAAGACAAGGAATGCAAAACTCGCGCTTGCAATAGGTATAGCGCTCAGCTCCCCTAAGTTATACGCCGCTGGATTTCAATTATCCGAACATTCAGCCGCTGGTCTAGGGCGTGCCAATGCTGGCGAAGCCGCCATAGCAGACGGTGCATCAGTAGTCGCACATAACCCTGCAGCCATTACGATGTTCGATTCTTATCAATTGTCCGTAGGTGCTGCTTACATCATGCCAGAGGTTCGCGTAACCGGTAACGGACCTTCAGAATCCTTCAATAATCAGCTAACCAACAATGACGTCGTCGACAATGTGGTTGTGCCATCTTTTTATATCGCAGCCCCAATCAATGACTCGTGGTCATGGGGGCTTGGCATCTTCACTGACTTTGGGTTGGCAACCGAATACCCTGATGACTATTTAGCCGGACCGATTGGTGGGGAAACCAGTTTAGAAACGATTAATTTTAACCCTACCATCGCCTACCGAATCAACGACGAGTTCAGTGTTGGTGTTGGCGCTAGCATTGTTTATGGTAAAGCCAAGCTCACGCGTACTTTGGGTATTCTTGCCGATGCGATTAATGCTGATACGGGCGCAAATTTTGCTCGCACCGACGTGGCGAAATCACTCGATGGTGATGGCTGGGGTTACGGTTTTAACCTCGGCGCACTTTGGGAGATCAACGAGAAGCATCGTTTTGGATTAAGCTATCGCTCTAAAGTGGATGTGGATTTCGAAGGCGATTATTACTCAGACATCCCAAGTGCGATTTCGATGCCGGGTCAAACCGTGACGGGTGACCTAACCCTCAACCTGCCGAGCATTACTGAGTTCTCTGGTTTCCATCAGATTACCGATCCACTAGCTATTCACTACAGTGTGATGATGACGGGTTGGGATGTGTTTGAAGAAATCCGCGCCACCGTAGATGGGCAAGAAGTTCTGCAAAAGGATGAGAACTTCGAAAATGCCTTCAAATATGCGTTTGGGGCAACTTACCAACTTAACCCATCCTTCACTCTGCGCGCGGGTATTGCTTACGACGAAACGCCTAACGTGAACGACAAGAGCATCAGCTTGCCAGATTCCGACCGAATCAATTACAGCTTTGGTGCCACCTACGCCTTCAATCAAAACAGCCGAATCGACTTTGGCTTCACCTTTATTGATGCCGAAGAAGTCACGTTCACTGAGCCGCTTGAGCCGCACGCTCTACCGGGCGTGGATATCGCCTATCGCTCCGAAGGTGATGCGTACATATACGGAATCCAATACAACCACTCTTTCTAATTATTCCTGACTGAGTCAATAACACTAATTACAGGGAAGCAAATCATGCACGGAATAAACAAAACGGTTGTCGCTACACTCATCAGTTCCAGTCTTTTGATGGGTTGTAACAGTGACGATTATGACGAACCGCAAACCTCTAGCGGTTATGAATTATCTGAATACGGTACACCAGAATTATGTGGCAATGGTCAGGAATGGGCGAGCGCGGAACAAGTCACCGCGATTGAAAACCTAGTCGAACTTGCCGAAGACAACAGCGTGGTAACACTGCCCGCCGGTTGTTTCAAAATGAATAACCAATTGACGGTCGATTCGAAGAATAACCTCGTGTTACGTGGTGCAGGTATCGACCAAACCTACCTCGACTTCAGTGGTGTGGACGGCAAAGATGGTATTGCCATCAGTGGTGGTTCGAACATCACCGTATCCGATCTCCAAATTGCAGAAGCCTCTAAGAACGGTCTTAAAGCTGACGGGGTTGAAGGCATCATTATTCGTGATGTCGCGGCGGTTTGGCTCGAAGTGCCTCGTGCACGTGACGAAGATGGTAACCTACGCGGCACTTACGGCATCTATCCCGTAAAATCTCAAAACGTCTTGATTGAAGATACATGGAGTTACGGCAGTGCCGATGCAGGTATCTATGTGGGTCAAACCATCGGTGCGGTTATTCGTGACAACGTAGCGGAAAAAAACATTGCCGGTATCGAGATAGAAAACAGTTCGAATGTGGATGTCTACGACAACTTAGCGCTAGGAAACACGGGCGGTGTACTGCTGTTTGACCTACCGGGCGCTACCACTATTGGTCGCTTAATTGATGATGTACGCATCTTTGATAACGTCATTCGTGACAACAACTTAGAGAACTACGTTGATACTACCTGTCAAAATGGGCTTGGCGGCTGTGGCGTGGTAGGCATCGTCCCTCCTGGTACTGGCGTCGTCATTCTGTCCGGACGTAATAGTGAGTTCTTCAACAACACGATTACTAACCACGACTCAATGGCACTTGCGATGACGAGTTACTTGTTGGTGAACGGCGATCCCAACGCTTACAGCCCACTCAATGGGACATCTGAAGGCAATGCCGTTATGCAGGGCTGGAACCCTGTTCCGACCAACATGTATTTCCACGACAACACCATTACCAACACGGGCGCCAATCCAAATGGTTCTCTCATTGAAGATATGATTTTGGCATACACGTTAAATCATCAAGCCTTCCCTGCTCTGTTTTACGATGGCGCAGGTGAGTCACTGATTCGTTCACAAATGTTTGCACCATTGCGTGATGCGCTCAACGGTATGACAGGAACAACCAACTGGAATTACCTTACTGAGTTTACCGATGCAGACAGCAACTGTTTAGTGAACAATGGCGCAAGTGTCGGTGTATTGGTTGATAACATGGACCCAACCGCAATTGGTCGTTATGCAGAAAACCCAGCCAATGCAGATTTCTTATACGAGAAAGAGCAAACAACGCTACTTACCGCTGGTTGTGATTCTAAGACGCCATTAGACATCAATACCGTCACAATTAATGGCGTGGTGTATGGCTACAATCAAACCGAAGACGGAGCGACGGATCCTGATAACCCAGATACACCAAATGGCATCATTGGCAACGCAAGCTGTACCCTAGACGACGTGGCGGGTATTAACTGGGATGCGATTACACGTGAAAGCGCGACATACGGTGAAAACTGTGTGAGCTTGTCGCAATACAACCTGTTTGAAGACGCGAAAGATCCAACACAAAACCTCAATTTAGCGGCATCTGCGAAAGGTACTTTGTATGAGATGAACGTTGAACTCTTTACTGACTATGCACGCAAATACCGCTTTGTTGTGATGCCGAACGAAGCCTCTGCAAGCTATCGTGAGCAAGAGGTGTTCGACTTCCCAGTCGGTACCGTGTTGATTAAAACCTTTGCGCTACCTTCGAGTACTGAGAATGCTCGTGGTGAAAACGAAGAGCTCATTGAGACTCGCCTATTGATTCGTCGTGACAGCGGTTGGATTGCCTTGCCTTACGTATGGAATGAAGACAAAACCGACGCTTACCTGACTGCCGTATCGGTACCCTTTGAGCGCAGCGTAGAACATAACGGCGAAACGCTTAATTTCACTTATGAAGTACCAAGCCGAAATGAGTGTACCTTGTGTCACAAAGTAGAATCTGATGTCTCCGATCCTACTGGTAACACACAGCCAAAAGGTTTCTCTCCTATTGGTCCTAAAGCTCGTAACCTAAACAGTGTTCAAGATGTCTCTGATGGCTCGCCAGTCAACCAACTTGTACATTGGGAAACGCTGGGGCTATTTACAGAAGCTTTACCAGATACACCAGAGAACTTACCTAAGACCCCTGTCTTTGATACCGAAGCGGGAGCAAGTAATCTAACGGATACTGAGCTACTGGATTACGCCAAAGCGTACCTTGATGTGAACTGTGCGCACTGCCATCGCACCGAAGGTAAAGCGGCGAGTAATCCATTCAAGTTTGAATACTGGCGTGAAGGGATCAGTGAAATGGGTATTTGCGCTCGTGGTATCACCTTCCACAAAGGCCCATCTCCGTATGTGATTGTACCGGGTGATCCAGAAAACTCTGTGCTGCACTACCGCATCAATGTCGACAACGGAAATATGATGCCAGAACTAGGCAGACACGTTGTTCACGATGAAGGTGTTCAGTTAATTGCCGATTGGATTAACTCAATTGATACCACGGGCTGGAGCTGTGTAGAGTAATAATATCAATGGCTACCAAGTGTTTAAGTAACCATTAACTTACTTCAACTAGCCGTATTATACCCAAGTAACCTCGAGATGCTAGGTTCAGCGAGACTGGCTTGGTTTGTAGACGCGGCGGCGATTTAAAGGTTTAGTGGGTCTAAATCAAGAATCGACAACAAAGTATACAAGCCAAGGCAGCTCGCCCTTTGGGAGCGTGTCATTGACCCGATTGCTGCGTCAAACAACTTGGAAAGAGCTGGCTATTACACTGCGTTGCTTTCCTTGCTCTCGAATCAATGACAACGCTCTGAATCCTGCATCTTGAAGTCACTTGGGTATAAAGGCAAACGAAATAGAAGAGCATATGAAAAGTCTCCAGCTATGCCGGAGACTTTTTGCGGTTTTATGCTTAATCCAAATTGATTTAGTCTTGTGGATTCTCTTTCGCGTTGATTTCTGCGTAGGTGTGAAGAAGCTCAGTTAGCGTTTTCACCCATGCAAAAACGTCGTTTGGTGTATTTTCTAATAGCTTTTCAACTTGCGCGCAGTGCGTTTCAAGTGTGATAGCTTCTTCTAAACGGAATGAAATCGCATAGAAATGCCACAGCACAAGCCGAGTCATTCGCTCACTGTTCTGCTTCGCATTATCGGATTCATCAAATGCTTGCTGAATTTCGCTTAGCGCGATTGCAGTCATACGTAACATTGCATCTAGGCGCGCCGATAACATACGGTCTTCGCTGTCTACTTCTTCTTGATCAAAGGTAAACAGCTCGTTCATCACATCTTCTGGCACCATTTTACTGATCATGCGAGCACTGAACTCTTCCAGTTCATGGCGAGGCATAGTCACAAGACAATCGAACGTGTAATCACGAAGCATAAAATCACTCTATATCAGTTATAACTTTTAGAGTGCGCATTCTAAGGGCTGTGATTTCAATTGCCAGTGTTTCTTTTGTTGGATGTCCAACGAATCTTGTTCACGTCGCCTTAGTCGGTAGATTTGCTCTTCTTAAAATACTGGAACACTTTCCAAACAGCGAACGCTGCCACACCAACGATCAATGCAGAGCGAAGGAGAATGGGCGCATCGTGTTCGAGTTGGGTTGCGTGAGGGACAATGCTTGCAAACAACCTACTGGCAAAAAGCAGCCCCATCACCAACATAATAACCTTGTTCATACGCGCTACCTTTCAAAGTCGAGTCCCACGCACCAAACGCAGTTATCGAGTTGTTTGCTAAATAAGAGCCTTAGCCCTGAGTGAACTTAAAAGAATGCGCGCCATGATTGTCGTCGTCAACACCACCGAGGTCTGAAAGTCGGTAAGCTAATATTGCATATTTGAGGAAGCGCCAAGTGATGCCAATCAATTACTCTCTAGCTGCCAACCTTAACCCCCGAAGAACACATTCTGTCCCTTATTTGACCATAAATCGTAGTTTTTCATAACTTTGGAGAACTAGGAGCTTTGAATGTACCCGTGCAACCTCGCTTTTAACTTTGGGTAAGGGCTTTATAGAGATCACGAATTTTCATTTGAAACTCCATCACTTTCAAAAAGAGGAACTTGCCTCCATCAAAGTTCACCGCATTTAGTACGGCTTCCTGTGTTTACAATATTTATGAAATCAACAGCTTTCAAACATAACACTCAGGAGGCTCACCTATGAACAACGAGGCAAAACAACTTTTTCACCATCTGTGTCATCAATACGACGAGCTGTCTCAAGACTTAGCTACTCGCCCTTTTCCTGAGCTATCGGAAACCATCCGTCACCCACTCGGTTATTGCTTTGTTCGTTGCTCTATCGCCAGTCAACGTTTTTCAATAGTGTCGATCAAGTTTGATCCTTCGGTACGAGGTCAAGGTGTGCTAACGGCTTTTATCAACTACATCAAAAGCAATCCACATCACTACCAAGGCGTTGAAGTTGCAATCATCGAAAACCAAAATTTAGCGAAAAGGTTGCTGTCCCTTGGGTGGGGATACAAATCCTTGTTTAGCAAACTTTTCTTCTCCAAAAAGCCCACGCTCGTTAAAGACTTTCAATGCACCTAGTCGTCGCCTTTTAGCATATCGATAAATGCTCGTCTTGATTCAGCAGACATATCACGATGTGTCGTGTATGCCACATGAGCGCTTTCCTTAGCAGCTTTCGTAAGCTCAATGCTCCACAAGGCATTTATCTGGTTTGGCACTAGTGAGTAACGTACGTCAATGATACGCCGTTCATTGTTGGGATCTCGTACGACAAAGCCATCAGAAAACCATCGGAATCGCTCAATATCTGCGGCTTGCTGTGATGTACGGCTTAACCAAGGAAAATCTTTGCTGACATCTAATTTAGTCACAGATTCACCAGTATAGATTTTTATGTACGTCCCTACTCTTATGGCGTCCACATAGTAGTTACCATCAGCTTCGTAGATGACTTTCCAAACCAGAATGTTTGCGAACGTGGGTTTAGCTTCTAATCGCAACGGCACATGCTGTCTTGCTTTAGCCACCTTCCATCCAGCCTCTTCTGCTCTTTCTCTTTGAATCACTCCGAAGGAGAGATAAGCGAGAGCCCAAATTAAAGCGATTCGCCCGTACCAAGGGTTACGTTTCCAGAACGCAAACAGAACACCAATTAAAATTGGAAGCGTAAAGAGAAGATCGATAACAGAAACCGTATTCCACGAATAACGAGCATTGGTTAGCGGCCAGAACAGTTGAGTGCCGTAACTGGTGCACGCATCCAGTAAACCATGTGTCGCGTAACCAAGTGCGCAATACCACCAGCTTTGTTTGAACGATAACCCAAACCTTTTGCCGAGCATTGGGTATAAAGCCAATGCACAGAGCAAACTACCAATAGGAATGAACACCAATGAATGGGTGAATTGTCGGTGGTATTCAAGAAACAACAGCGGGTCGCTCGAAGACTGAATCAGAATGTCTAAATCTGGCGCCATGCCCGCAAGCATTCCAAGCACACCTGCCGCCACTAAATGCTGTTTTTTACTTGCCGACTGAGACAAAGATGCCCCAACGAGTCCTTGAGTTAACGGGTCCATCGGCTATGTTCTTTATTTTGTCTAAAAACCAGAAAGGTTGGCTGCATAAAATATCCGTATTTAGTGAACTCGAGAAAGGAACGACATAGCGCATCAAAGTGATTGAATCTCTGAGTTATTTGCACAAGAGCACTACCTTTAGTGTAGAAGGAGTCAGTTACTTCCGCCTCTATTACGCTATACCCAAGTAACCTCGAGATGCTAGGTTCAGCGAGACTGATTTGGTTTGTAGACGCGGCGGCGATTTAAAGGTTTAGTGGGTCTAAATCAAGAATCGGCAACAAAGTATACAAGCCAAGGCAGCTCGCCCTTTGGGAGCGTGTCATTGACCCGATTGCTGCGTCAAACAACTTGGAAAGAGCTGGCTATTACACTGCGTTGTTTTCCTTGCTCTCGAATCAATGACAACACTCTGAATCCTGCATCTTGAAGTCACTTGGGTATATAATCTGACACCTTACCTTTTGAGTATAAGTTTGAGGAAACTCAATCAACGCCAATTCCGAGGAATGCCTTGCAATTAACCAGCTTTAAATACAAAACGCGAAAAGGTCCTGACTATCGTCATGGGGAGCAAGTGTCGTTCATCGATATTAAAGAGACCTTTGGCATTGGTGGTATCCGGATTGGCAAATGGGTTAATACGGAGGAAAAAGATCTCGCTGCAAACTTGATCTTTGATTCTTTGGCTGACTTAGCTTATCTCTTAGCGTTGCCACCTTCCGCCATAGGGCTAAGAGGCAATTTGAACCTCGCCTTCGGTACAGGTGGAAGTAAAGGTGTTCAAGCGCATTATGCACCGAATCAACGCGAACTTGCTTTAGCTAAGAATGCAGGTGCTGGTGCACTTGCTCATGAGTTCTGGCATGCGTTCGACCATTACATCGCAGAAAAAGCGTTTGATATTGGTGATAGATCAGGTCCAC
Organism: Vibrio sp. MM46; assembly: GCF_027587135.1. NCBI lineage: Bacteria > Pseudomonadati > Pseudomonadota > Gammaproteobacteria > Vibrionales > Vibrionaceae > Vibrio > Vibrio sp. MM46. The sequence goes on along the minus strand of NZ_JAPPTO010000031.1, from coordinate 19,965 downwards.
AACGTAAGACGATATTTGCCAGTGATTGCTGGCTGCATAACGCAGAGCATTTCCCTCACCCATTAAACGAGCGACTGCTTAAGATTTTCGATACAACTTTGCTCAGTGCCGACGGACAAGATAAGCACGATTACGTGACTCGAAGCGTTAAAGCGGATAAAGCAATGGGCGCTAGTTACTTTTCTCAACCTACGGAGATGATGGCAAGAGCATTTGAAGCCGTCGTCGAATCTTGCTCGGGCATCGAAAACTCTTATTTGGTTTCCGGCACAACTAAGGCGGACACCATTATCGTCTATCCAGACATTGCTCATCGCCAAGTCATTCACCAGGCACTGCAAGCTTATTTCAGACCGCTTGGTGAGGCATTGAGCCGATAGCAAAGAATAGCGACTATGCGCCACGAGATATCATGATTTCCCAGTACAGACCTTTACCACAGAACTAAAAAAGGTTTATACATAAACTTATATTATTCAAAGTGCTGATATTTCATGACGCTAAAACAAATTCTGCAAATCCGTAATGTCCGCTGCTTCTTAATGTTCCGAAGCAGCTACTTTGCGCGATTCTACTATCCAGTGTTCACTCTACTCTATTTAGATTACGGCTTAACACTGTCTCAATTTGCGATGCTCAACGTGGTTTGGGCTGCAACCATCGTGCTAGCTGAAGTCCCTTCCGGTGCATTTGCCGACACATTAGGACGCAAACGACTAGTGGTGCTATCTTCGATAGTGATGTTCATCGAAATTGCAATGATCGCCTTTGTCCCTACAGGAAATCCCACTTTTGTTTTCATTGTATTTTTGATTAACCGAGTGTTGAGTGGCTTAGCTATGGCATTGGCAAGCGGCGCAGATGAAGCGCTGGCTTACGACACGCTAAAAGAGCAAGGCAAAGAAGATTTGTGGCCACGAGTGCTGCAAATCCAACTTCGACTGTCTTCGAGTATCGGTATAGTCGTCACCCTTTTGGGTGCAGCCATGTACGACGTCAACTTTATGGCAAGCGTTTATCATTTCTTAGGATTCGCAGAGCCAGAGTCTACACAAGACATCATGAGAATCCCCGTCTATGCGACCTTGTTTGTAGCAATGATTGCTATCTACTCGGCATTCAGCATGAGAGAAGCGAAAAAAGTCATCCCGAGCAACAGCAGTAAGTTAGCGTCCACGATGGAGAGTATGAAGCTGACCCTCAACACGGCAAAATGGGTATTGTCGACGCCTTATGTATTGTTCATTCTTCTCTACTACAGCTTGTTTGAGCATACATCACGTATGTTTTTAACCATGAATAGCCAGTACTACCGTGCCATTGATATTCCGATTATTTACTTTGGTTTTATTGGTGCAGGCATCAGTGTGTTGCAGATTCTGTTGGCAGGACAAAGTCGTCGTTTAGCAGAAAGCATGGCTCCGAAAACGTTCATTGCAATAATAGGGTTTGCGAGCATGGCGACGTATTATTGGATTAGCCTTGGATGGTCTATTTACGGCGTCATTCCGGCGTTGATCCTTATCTTCATCATTATGACGATGAACATTTTCATTAGTTATCATCTCAACAAGAAAACGGAATCTCACAACCGAGCGACGGTACTTAGCTTTAAAGGTTTAATGTTTAACCTAGGCTACGGCTCAATTGGTATTCTTTATGCCTATTACTACAAGTTAATCTCGCAAAACTATACGCAAGAACAGATCGCACAGCACATCGATTTCATCGCTTCGCTATCTTCATTCTTTTATTACTTTACGTTCTTGTTTATCGCCATCAGCGTATTTTTCTACTTTAAAGATAAGAAGCAGACCATTTTCTAACCGCAGATATTGGCGATTCAACCCCATCTAAAGATACCAAATAAGGCGAACCAAACGGTTCGCCTTTGTGTAAACAGATAGCGATTTCTAACTACCTCAATTCAAACAACTCTCGATGAAATGACTTCGCCGGTAAACCTAACCTTACAAATGCTTTCTCAAGTGTCTTGCCTAATTCTGATGGCCCACAGTACCACACACTGCAATGTCTAGTACCTTCTACACACTCTGTGACTTCTGCATTTCTGAATCGACCTTGTACACTTGTGTTCTTCGTATATAGCGTAACACCAGCCTTCTTTGCTCTTTGTTTTAGCTCCTCCAAAAGTGGCTTATCTTCTTCTCGATAGCTGTAAAACAAGTACACCGTTTTGCTCGTACCAACTGTCTCTATCGCAGTTAAAAATGGCGCAATACCAATGCCTGCGGCAAACCAAACTTGTCGTTCTGCATTATCTTGAAAATTGAACCGTCCATACGGTCCTTCAATACGCGCAGCTTGTCCAACCTTTAAAGAACCTTTCAACGCAGAGGTGTAATCGCCATTCGCTTTGATCATGAGCCTTACTTCACCATTTTGATGGTAAGCGGAAGCTAAACTAAAAGGGTGTGGGCGCTCGTTATCACCAAAATCGACAAAGGCAAATTGACCTGGTTGATAAACAAACTCCGCTGAATCAACTTTGAGCATGACTTCAATGCCATTACTGATCGGCTTGATACTTTGTACTTTGGCATCATGGCATTTCTTCTTACCATTCAAATTAAAGATGGTCATGAAGCACCCTACCGTTGCTAACCCACTCACACATAAGAGAATGGCTCCAGAAAGGGTTAGCCATAGACTCGCCTCAAAAAACATCACCATGTGTAAAACTAAAAACAAGTATAAATACGGAAGCACTTTGTGGGTGAGTTGGAAGACGTTGTGCTTAAACTTTTTAATCCATGCGATCAGAACAAACGCAGCGGAAAGGTAAAAGCCATACTCACCAATAAGCTGAGCAGGGTCGCCCATTGCATCTATTAGTTTCCAAAACGGGAAAGTCTCATCCTTTGGTTCGACAAAACCAAAATCCATAGCGAAATCATCACTTAAAAATGCGCCCCAATGAAACAACGCCGAAAACACGGCAGAAATACCAAGGTACTTATGCAATCGATATTGTTTATCTAACCCTCCTAACCAGCGCTCTAAAGGCCAATGTTTAACAGATAAAATCACGCACAACGACATAAGCAACATTGACACAATGCCACTGTAGTTAACCAAATAAGTGCGCACCTGCCAAAATAAGGACCATTCAAGAGTTGGAGTTCCAATTTGCAACACAGCATAAGGGACAAGTAACGTAATGAGTACAGCACCAAAATTGAGCATCAAATTTCTATTCATACAACGAGTTCAATCCAATCATGACTTTAATCGTCACTAAGCTATCAATAGAAGTGTGAAAAACTTGTATAGCTCGAACCCTCCAGACCATCAGGGATGGGTTGAACGCTAAAGTTCGTTAACGCAGCGATAGACGCAGTACGACAATTCTATCGGGACGAGCTTGTTCAATGCCGTATTCACATTTCTTTTACACCGTCACCTACACTATGGAGACGACAATAAAAGACCTCTCTCAGATGAAATTAGCGCTTAAGGAGAACTCAATGAAAAAACTCATATTATGTATCGCCCTAACCGCTTTTGGTGTGTTAAGCCTGCCAAGTTATGCTGCCGCCGATGCAGAAATCATCAGTCAAGAAGATGCCATTAAAGCAGCGCTAGGGGCGTTAGATGTTGAGGTGCTAGGCATTCGTCACGATGAACCTGATACCCAGTGGGATGTGTTTATTAAACGTGGAGATCAAGCGTACGAAGTCGAGGTTGATGCTCTCACAGGTAAGATTGTTGCGGCGGAAGAGGAAAGTCTAGCCGAAGTTCAAGCAGAACTTTCTGGCGATCTTTCACATGAAGGCGTGATTGGCGATGTCGATAAATAACGAATGAGTTAAGGGCAACATAAACCGCTCCTATTAATCTCACTTTGTGTATTCCACCCTTCTAATAGCCCATCGAAAAAAGGCGAACCAAATGATTCGCCTTAGGCGGACAGTAGGAAAGGAATTTATCGAAGACAGTTACAGCTTATCAGCGTCAACGACTTTTATGGTTGTCCAATTAGAGTTGGCATCTTGGATGAAGCCTTGTGTATCTTCCAACCAGCGCTTTTGCACCGATTTATCAAGATTCAGATATAGTTTGCCGTCTTCAATTTTCCACGCTTGAGGGTCAGTTTCGAACTTTTTACCCATCGCTACACCAAATGCACAGTAACCACCGTATTGTGGTGCGTAAGCTTGTGGATCCGTTTTGAATTGATCACGGTTTGCCGCATTAGCAAAGTGGTAGATAGCATTGTTGTAAGTGGCTGAATATTCAGGCTTGCCTTGCACTGCGCCATTATCTGTAAAGTACGCAACTGGGTCATATCCCTTGATCGCAAGATCATTAGCATCAACGCTCATGCCTACATCCGCAGCCATTAATGAAAAACTGGTTCCGAGTAAAGCGGTCATTAAAGTGAGTTTTCGACCAGTTGATTTAATGCGTGACATAGTAAGCTCCTTGTCTGTTTGTTTACCTTGTGTGAATAAATTAGCGGACTCTTCCGGTCTAAAGAGGGACTAATGACCAAAAAAATACGCAAATCGTTCGGAGGTAAAATGGACTTGTTATCACAGCTGATGGAACACTTCTCAATACGGACTGGTGTTTTCTATTCCGGGCATTTGTGTGGCATTTCTTCATTTCAATCAGACCACCACAACAGAGGTCACCTTCATGTACTCAATGCGGGTGATTTAATCTTGACGCCTGCAGGAGAAAATCCAAAACGGCTCACACAACCTTGCGTTATTTATTTGCCGAATAATACCCCTCATCGATTGGAAGGAGGTGAAGACAGTGAATTGGTGTGTGCAAACGTGGATTATAGAGGTGGTCAGATAAATCCTTTGTTGTCCGTATTACCAGACGTGATAGTCATCCCCTTTGAAGCTGCGCCAAACTTAACACCGGTATTAGATATGTTGTCTCAAGAAGCCAGCAAGAACTCCGTAGGACAGGAGTTTTTGATGGACAAGCTAAGCGACACTCTGATGGCTTTGATCTTCCGTCACTTAATTCAAGAGCAGAAAATCGAGCACGGTCTATTTGCTGCCCTTTCCCACCCTCGCCTTGCCAAGGTCATTACTGAAGTGCATCAATTACCACCTCGTCACTTTCATATCAATGAAATGGCGTCCATCGCTGCGATGTCTCGGACTCAATTTATCGAGACCTTTAAACAAGTGGTTGGTGAAACTCCGGGGGATTATGTACAAAAGTGGCGAGTATCGGTCGCACAATCGATGTTATTGCAAAATAAGCCGTTGAATTGGGTCTCTGATGAAGTCGGCTACAGTAGCTATTCTGGCTTCTCCCGCGCTTTTCAAAATGTCTCAGGAATGTCACCACGTCGCTGGTTACAAGAGCAAAAGGATGAAGTTGTTTGACGCAGCCATTTGTTTGACTAAAAAAGCGAGTCAAAGACATGCTCCCAAAGGGCACTCTTTGCAAATATAAGGGCCTTGGCTTGTATACTTTGTTGCCGATTCTTGATTTAGACCCACTAAACCTTTAAATCGCCGCCGCGTCTACAAACCAAGTCATTCTCGCTGAACCTAGCATCTTGAGGTTACTTGGGTATAACTACCAGAGCTGAAAAAACGGCTATCGTCTCCCTGCGTACAAGTCCCTACCACCGAGCCATGCACTGATAAAGCCGTAAAGAGCAAGATAAGGACAAACAACAGCATCTTATGCTTTCAATCCTCGTCAATCTGAGAAGTGACAAATTCATCGATGAACAGCTTTCCTGCAATCGAATCAATCGCGGCGATGGCTCCTCCCGAACCGTGGTAGGTTTCAGCATATAGATTGAATACTTGACCACAGGTTCGACAGGCAAAGTAGTTACAGATTAAATCATTCCACCCTTTCCGATTTAGCATCTGAGAAAAAGGCTCACCCCAACTGCCGTAACCCAAGTATTTAAGCGTTTTAGCCTCCGTTCTTTCATTGAGAAAGCACATTGCATTCGCCAAATCTTTAGGGTTGTTTATTTTTCTCACAGCATCTGAACAATCTTCACAACTCATTTTGGTTTTCCAGTTCACCTTTAACTAAATTTATTGCTGGCGTTCAAAATACGCACCTAGCTCATGAACGATGTGTTGTTGTAAGCCCTCCCGATTGCAAAGCATGATCTGAAGGTCTCGGTTATGTGTTCGGAAAAAGAGTGATAAACCACTTTCATAAGGAACGAAGTTATGGTCAATAAACACCATTTCCTCATCAACTTGATACCGCTCACCGTTATAATCATAAAATTCTTTTTTGACTCGGTAGCGAACACCAGGATGTAAAACACTAAAACTCTTATTTTGACAAGTGTTGTTCATTTTTCTCAACGACCCTATTCTGTGGCGTTCAACCTAATATAAGTAATCCGGCGACCTAACCGCTAACAACGGAGCCAATAAATACCGTATGTTTCGGGTCATTGTTGAAGTCGATGATTGAAGTGCGATGCGCTTGTGTTGTTATCAGTAAGCGTTGCATTTGTTTCACGCTTTACCACAGCAGATAGCGAATCTATTAAGGTAAACGCTGGTATGTCAGGTTGGGAGCCAGAAAAACCTTGTCACAGCAAATTGATTCCGAATTGCTTTGCTACTAAGTTTGTCAAAGCAAAACAAGCTACCGATACTACGCAGCTGATTAATAGCGTCAGCCAAAAGGAGTATTTGGTTAGCAAATACGGGAAGAGTAAAAACATTGGCAACGTCGGCACGACAAACCAAAACGTGTAGAAAGCGTGGTTGGACAGTTTTTCTGTGCCTTGACCTTCAATATACATCCATACCAGCGCCAAAATAGTCACCGTTGGTAAGGCTGCTACCAAGGCACCAAGTTTGTCACTTCTTTTCGCCACTTCAGAAATTAATACGACGATTGCCGCCGTGGTTAAGTACTTGGTCACTATCCATAGCATTGTATTGCGCCTTCAATTCACTTCGATCCGCTCTTAAAGTTAAACAAAAACAAGGCTTTGTTTACAAGCTGATAACCTAATATCTGTGAGTCTTCTCAGACATCAAGTAAAGCTATAGGCATACTATTTGAGACTTCATTCTTAACGAGTCCAACACACTTGATTTCGCCCTGAGTTTTTCGCTTTGTATAACGCTCGGTCCGCTTCTCTTAATGCGTCTTTTAGAGAGTCTGTGCCGTCAAAATAGGCGACCCCAATACTTACCGTGATATCAATGTACATATCATTGATAAACACGGGCGTATTCGCCACTGTTTTTCTTACTCGCTCGCAGTATAGGTATGCTTGTCGAGCGTTAGTGTTTGGCATCAACAACATAAATTCCTCACCACCAGTGCGAGAAAGAGTGAAATCATGGCTCGTGTTTGCTTCGCATAGCTTAGAGAACTGAGCTAATACGATGTCCCCCACCTCATGACCATAAGTATCATTAATGCTCTTAAAAAAATCGATATCAAACACAGCAATTGAGCCTGCCGTATTCTCTTTTCTTAACACCTCAAACTTGGTCTCAAGACCACGACGGTTTAGGAGTCCAGTTAAGTAATCGGTATGCGCTTCATTTTGCAGGCTATCTCGCTGCATTTCTGAATGACGAAACTTGTTGAAGTACCTCACCGGTGTTGTCACCAATATTAGTAGCGTCAACAAAGTGGCAAAAATAACCACTCGTGGGATCAAGCCACTGTCCTCTGGCGATATTGAGATTTGCCAATTGGTGTTAAAAATCGTCACGACGCCAGTATGAATGTCACAATCAATCTCACCTTTAGAGCTGATCACTTTGTCATAATAGTTGCTGTTATCAGGATCATAGCCAACAACAGAGTAACGATTCACGTGGTTTTGGTTTAATACTTGCTCTAGTTTGCTAACGATTGATTCTAAATAGATAACGGAAGAAGAAAAACCAATGAAATTCGCATCGTCTGAGATACCTTTTCTGAGGATGAATGCTTGCTTACCATTTTGAACTAAGGTGACGGGACCTATAATCGTGTTTTTCTTGCAGTTTACAGACTGGTTTGCCCCAAGTTTTCGTGTTTGGTCTTCAAGAACGTTGTGACCAATTGCCGCTTTATGCTCGTCGTAGGGATAAGCATATTGCACGACCCCTTTTGGAAGGTATAACAAGGCATCCACATTGGTATAAGTGGATAAAAGCTTACGACTAAGTTTATTAAACTCTGCTGATGACATGTCATGGTTCTTAGAAAGCACCACAACTTCTTTCAATACTTCAGCCGTAATCAATGCGTCATTAAAGATGACTTTCATCTCTTTATTGATAGCACTGATAACTTGTTCAGATTCTTTTTCGTTATTGATGGCGGTTAGTTTTGTGGCGAGTAATTCCGTTAGCAATAATACCGAAATTAAAAATACTACTTTGATGCCCCAACTCATTACAACTGTCCTAGATTAACCCACTCTCCCTATCCCTAATTCAACAACTAAAATCCGTTTAGCTTTCATTCACTGCAATTCTGATCAAGATTTGAACTTGATGCATTTAAGAAGCGGCGATTATACGCATAATTGTATACTGTTCGATGATCAAAAGGTGTCGTTACGGATAAATATTTTTATCAATCAACAGTAAATTTCTATCGATCGATTTGATTGATCGACACAATCGATTCTATTAATTAAAAATATTGACCGACACGGCAAAAACTTAATGCCTAAACTGATGAATTTTCAAACAAATCTAGCCATTTTCTAGAATTGTCACTGATAATCGTCTGGTTTACATGAGCGACAGCAAACAGAGCCAAATTTACTCGCCAATTAAAGGCGAGCCAAAAACTCGCCTTTAATCTTATATCGACAATCAAGCTATGAATGATCAGTTAATGTCTTGCACCTTCATAACCAGTTCTTCCCAGTTTCTTTGGTTTTCGATATCGTGCTCTAAACCTTGGTCATCGGCAATTTGGAAACGCTTAACCGCTGGCGTTTTGCTGGTTGCTTGGTAAAGCCAGTAAGCTTCGGCTTTCAACGCTTCATCGATTGGCTTATCGATTGACTCGTACACCATTTGCTTACATGCATTAATAGATTCAGCTGGGAACTTAGAAATTCGCTGCGCTAACTCATCAACATAAGGACCAATCTCATCAGGCTCCAACGCTTTGTTTATGGTGCCGTACGCTTCTGCTTCGTCCGCATCGAAGTCGCGAGCACTCAAGATGATTTCTAGAGCACGTCCTAAACCAACCTGCCGTGCCATCCGAGATGCGCCACCACCGCACGGTAAGATGCCCATGCCAACTTCCATCTGCATAAATTTGTATTTACCGCGTGCGGCAAAGCGCATATCACATGCCAATGCAAATTCATGACCACCACCACGGGCAAATCCCTCCAACTTAGCAATCGTTGCTTGTGGTAGCTTGCTGATCCTTTCTAACACTGATTGAAGGTCAAGCAATTTCGCTTCTTCACGAGAAACCGCTTCTGTCGACATTTCTTTCAGCAATTCGGTGTCGTAATGACAAACCCAAATTTCTGGATTAGCAGATTGGAATACAACCACTTTCACGTTACGGTCACGTTCCAGACGTAGCGCTAAACCGTTCAAATCCGTCAACATTTCCTGCCCTTGTACGTTTACCGTTCCAAAATCAAACGTAACATAAAGAACTGCTTCTTCTTGTTTTGCAGTAAATGTTTTGTAGCCTTCGTAAGCCATATCCATTTCCTTTTTCCAATAAAAACATAACGTTGCAATTTACTTAAGCAACGCAATTAACGTTACGCCTCTGAAAAACATCAAACAATGACTTATAAATTGAAACAGTATTTACGAAAACTAAAAGGTTGTTTGTTCGCTTACGACTAGTCTTTAAGTTTCTAGCGCTGATTATTTGCCTTCACAAGCAACTAGAACAGCGACCTTCTAGTTGCTCGAATGATTATCAACAAGCGCACTTCACATGGGCTTGTGCGATCTCACGGTCTAACTGCCTATTCAGAACTAACTTAATCCTTGGACTCTTTAGCTTCTGTTTTCTCTTCCTGAAACTCTTCACTCTCTACGACATCAACAACGTCCTGAGTTTCCGTATCGACCCACTTCATAAACACCTGATAACCAGCAGCTAAGAATGCAGCGCCAATAAACATACCCAGTATACCGCCGGACATCATGCCGCCAACGGCGCCAATAAGGACAATAGGCATCGGGACTTCTAACCCTCGCCCGAGAATCAATGGTTTTAAGAAGTTATCAATCAAGCTAGCGGCGATCAGTAAGATGGTAAAGATCACGTTATGAATCGTTCCGCTGTCCCCCGCCCACAACAAACCAACGGCGACTAAAGCAATAATAGTGACCGGAAGTTGAACGATAGCGAAGACTAGTGCGATAAGTGTAAACAAGGCTGCGGCCGGTACGCCGGATAATGCAACGACACCGCCAAATGCCATTGCTGTTAAGAAAGCAATACCAATGATGCCCACGGCGACTTGCCTGATAGTTGCAGTGGTAAGTTGGTGCAAATCCGGACCTCTTACTTCATCGGTAAAACTAATGAAGATCTTACGTATCGACCTAGCCGCAGGTTGTGCCCAAGCAAGCATGATCCCCGCAATAATAATCGCACCAATCAGCATAAACACACTTTTCGCCGCACCTGTCGCACTGTCAACAAACCAACTAAAGAACCCTTTAATTTGTGGCTGACGCTTTTCAATAAAAGTTGGCAGATCGTCCGCCGCTTCATACCAGACCGCATGAACTTTTTCACCGACCAACGGCCAGGTTTTCACACTGTCTGCTGGCTTGGTGATCACCAAAGTGCCATCTCGGTAAGACTCAAACGCACCTAAGGTTTTAGAAGCAAAAGAGTTGCCCACCATTGCTGTTGGCGTGCCGAGAATCAGCACACCAATAATCGCGATCAATGTTGCCGAGCGCGCGGAGCTTAATCCGAGTTTTCTTTCAATAACAAGTTTGACTGGATAAAGCGCAATAGCAAGGACTAACGCCCAGAGCAAAATAGGTAAAAAAGGTAAGAATGCCCACCAGCACACAATAACGATAAGCGTCGTGGTTGAGAATCGTATCAAAGATGTGGTGAACGCTTTCGCCAGTATTTTCTCAAGATTTTCATTTGAATTATTCACTGTTTATCCCTTTGGTTTCACGTCATATCCCCATCATCTGATGATGGATAACGTGTCAATTTGTCCAAGCACAGTCATTGTCCACGCGTTACACAAGTGGATGTTTTAGAGCCCCACTCTGTAACGCAAAGCTCACTTATAAAACCTAGTACAACCTCCCGTACATTCAACGGTTTAATGTTGAGTTGTTTATGAAGTCGATGTTAAGAAGCGTTATTAAGTGACAATATTCTGATTTTGCGGTTCTCTATTTCCACTTGTATAACGCGCACTTTATATTGCTCACTTTGTTGCACGATTTAAGCAGTAAGGGCAAAAAGATGTCAGCACTCGAACTTATGCGTTCAGGAAAGGTTTATAACTGTCTGGACGAAGAACTTCAGCTCATGCGGGAGCGCACATGTGAGCTCATTTTCAACTTCAACCATGAACCCAATGCAGCAAAGCGTCATGCATTTCTCGTTGAAATAGGCGTCAATCTTGGTGATGGTGCTTGTATCCAAGCCCCGTTGCAATTGACGTATGGATGCAACCTTTCAGTGGGCTCGCATACTTACATTAATTGGGATGCCATCATCATAGACAACGGACAGGTAACTATTGGCGCGAACGTGATGATTGGTCCGCGAGTTCAAATCTACACCGCTGCGCATGCTTTAGAGACAGAGCAACGCCTTGCTGGTGATGAAACTGCAAAACCTGTAACCATAAAAGATAAAGTATGGATTGGTGGTGGTGCGATCATTATGCCGGGCGTGACGATTGGAGAAGAAGCTGTCATTGGTGCTGGATCTGTCGTAACGAAAGATGTGGCTCCGAGAGACCGCGTTGCTGGTAACCCCGCTCGCTCCATCAAAAAAGACTGACAAGCTTGTCAGCAGAGGGAATGGAAAACCGGAGAGATTCAACGGTTTGTAGAGGTCACCAACCGATATACTCTTTCTTTTCTTTCAAGGACTTGCTTTATGTCTTTTTCGACAAAGTCGTTAATAATAGCGTTCTCTCTCGCCACCAGTTCGGTGTCACTGGCGGCGACAATTGAAAACTCAGCTTCAAACGAAACAGTTTCCCAAGGCTCGCTTGCAAATAATGCGGCGTCAACGACCTTCCCATCTACACAGACATGGCTAAACCACATCACAACAGGCTTAGCCCCTTACTGGATGGATGAGAAAGCTTACGGAGAACCTGTTGGAAACTTCCCCACTTTCCGCTGCAATGATGGTCGCAAACTGAATACAGCCAATGTTTGTCCTGAGTTAGATCGAGGTTGGATTACTCCTTATTTTGGTCGTGAATATACGCGGATGAAGTCGCGCCAAACCTACGCCTATGGGGTGCTTTTCCACCTAACTGGAGACACGCAAGCCCTTGAACTAGCGAAGCAAGGGGCTTATTACCTAATCAATGAACTGCAAGACAAAGAGCATGGCGGCTTTATTTCGTTCACGCGAAACAAACAAGCTGGTTTAAAGTGGACACAGAGAACTTCGCAAGACCAAGCTTATGCACTCGTTGGGCTTGCAATGTATTACTACCTAACGGGCGATCCTCTGGTAGAAAAAGTACTTATTGATCAGAAAAAATTTATCTTTGATAACTACAGACTAAACGATGAAGTAGGACTTGCTTGGGTTTTACAAGATGGAGATGAGCAAAGTGCAAAACAGCATGAGTTGGTTGCACAATTAGACCAAATTAACGGCTATATGCTTTTGGTCGCTCCCCTATTGCCTGAGCCACATCGAACGAAGTGGCTCAGTGACCTGACCTGGTTAACAAATACATTAGTTCAACATTATCACTCAGATAAAGAGCAACGCTTCTACGGTGCCATTCATCATAAAGCCGTCATGCAGCCAAACGCCAAACATAACGATTTCGGTCACACCATTAAAGCGTATTGGATGACTTACCTTGTCGCAGAACAAATAAACAATGCCGATTGGAAACAATTTGCGAAACAAGGCATGCGAACGACATTAGAGCGAGCGCAATATCAACAACAGTTTGAACCAGTTAGCGCTTTTTTTTCTCCCGAACTGCAGAGCGAATGGGCGAATCAATCCATCCCTGCTTGGCAAAGCCGCCCTTATTCTAACGGCAGCTCTTCTTGGGAATGGGCAGAGCTTGACCAATCAGCAATGACACTTGCCATTTTAGATAACAAGGTGGGAAATGTACTGCCATACACCACACGTACTTTTATGGATGCATGGGTTGATCATCAATATGGGGGCGTCGGTCTCGATCCAAAGTCAACCAAAGCGTTTCATTGGGGCAATGGTTATCATCAATTCGAGCACGCATTGATTGGCACCTTAACGTCTGGCGCACTAAACCATCAGCCAGTAACTTTGTATTATGCAAATGCGAGCAAAGTGCAATCCGATTTCACGCCTTATTATTTCCAAGGCAAAGTGGATAACGTCGAACGAACGGCGCAAGGCGAAATTCAAGCAGTGACCTATAGTAACATCACCCTATAACCACACTTTGGATACATATCGGCAAACAAAAAGGCGACTCGATGGTCGCCTTTTGCATGCTTGTTGTGGGTTAGATTCTGAACGAGCCGACGTAATGATCAAGCGTTTGCGAGAGCTCAGCCAGTTGTTGACTCGATTGCTCTAATTGCTCACTTGCATTTAGACCGAGCTTCACTGAATTGCTCACCGTATCCATGTTCATGTTGATCTCGTTAGCTACCGTCGATTGCTGTTCTGTTGCCGTTGCAACCTGAGTATTAATATCCAGAATGGTCATTACCTGTTTAGAAATCGCTTCTAGTGCTTGTCGAGCTAGCTCCGTCTCCGTAGTTCCTTCTTCGATCAGAGCTTTACTGTTCCCCATCGAGTTCACGGCATTTTGCGCTTCGTCTTGCAAGCGTTTGATCATCAGGTCAATCTCATCGGTTGACTGCGCGGTTTTCGTCGCAAGGTTACGCACTTCGTCAGCTACCACCGCAAAACCACGGCCTGCATCCCCTGCACGAGCGGCCTCAATTGCAGCATTAAGTGCCAATAAGTTCGTCTGTTCTGAGATACCTCGAATCACCTCAAGGATTGAACCGATCGACTGAGTATTATCTGCCAAACTGACGATGATGCTGGACGTGCTGTTCATCTCGGTTTCAAGGTTTGTGATTGCCGTAGTGGTCTTTTGCAGCGTCTTGTAGCCTTCTTGCGTTTCATCCGTTGCAGTACTTGCCGCACTCGCTGCACCTGCTGCGTTCGATGCAATTTCGTTAACCGTCGCAATCATTTCATTCATTGACGTCACCACCAGCATGGTTTGCTCGTTTTGCTCCTGCCCACGAGTCAACGCCTGTTGAGATTGCTCACGTAAGGCAGTTGCAGAGCCATTCAATGCAACACCAGTGCTCACCACTTGCGAAATAATGCCATGAACCTTTTCGACAAAGACATTAAATGCTGATGAAATCTGAGCCACTTCATCATTACCTTTTGTTGGCAAACGAACAGTCAGATCGCCTTCCCCTTGGGAAATGTCATGCAGTGCATTTTTCAATACAGATAACGGCTGCATTAAGTGGCTTAGCAGAAGTGAAAGTAATAGCACGCAGAGTACAAATATCACGGTCATTGAACCAAGTTGGTAGCTAATAATACCGTTCGTTGCTTGGCTCACATCCGTAATTGGAATACCGATATCGAACGTGCCGTAGAGTTGACCATTCACGTAGATTGGAGCCATGATATCGAACACCCACACTTGCTGCACATCCGCGTACCACTTCGAGTATTGCTGCACACCTTTGGTTGCACCCGCCACTGTATAGTCATCTTCGTACTTCTTGTTTAGCTTTTGTTTATCACTGTGTGCAACCGCCGAAACATTGCTATCAATTACAATGGCATAACTTACATCTGAGCGTTGCTTTAACTGGTCAACTAACGCTTGGAGATCTTGGACCGGATGGTTTGAGTTCTCTAAAATGTAACTTGCATTCTCGGCTAAGAACTCAGCCTGAACCTGAGATTTGTGCAAGATGATGTCATCGATTTTCTGACTGGAGATAAAGTAGGTAGACGCCATACTCGCCATGACAGCAATGCCAAACATGGCACAAACGGCTAATAGGATTATTCTTTTCATTATGGTTGTCTCAACGCAAGCGATTAATTTCTATCAACGGGGTTAATTAAGCCGATGACTTGGCATTACTCTCTTTGCCAACCCATTCTCCCGCGACACTGGTTTTAACTATTCAGTTACGTTATCCGCATCAAATGCAACAACTTTAATAAAATGAACCGTTTTTATATCAGTATCACACTTTTATAGAATAACCATGTAAGCCGTGTAGATTTACCAACACCTAAATAAGCCATTGCTAATTAGCAAGTTTCTGACAAATAATACGCTCTCATAATCATTCAAATTGATATTCGAACATCATTAATGCACAGTTAATCACATCGAAAAA
Organism: Vibrio sp. MM46; assembly: GCF_027587135.1. Lineage (NCBI taxonomy): Bacteria > Pseudomonadati > Pseudomonadota > Gammaproteobacteria > Vibrionales > Vibrionaceae > Vibrio > Vibrio sp. MM46. The sequence goes on along the minus strand of NZ_JAPPTO010000031.1, from coordinate 4,408 downwards.
ATCACCAAAATTAATCGATTTAATTCCTTATTAACTTTTATAAATCCGGACTAGTATCAAGGGGAACAACCGTTCAACGTATATAAGGCTAATAATAATGAAAAAGACTTTATCCACCCTAAGCATTGCGCTGGCGCTGTTTTCAAGTGCTTCATTTGCTGCTGACAACTACACATTAGATTCAAACTTTTCTTCAGTAAGCTTTGCTACCATCAAGAACCAGTTTGTTGTCGAGCCTGCGACCATCAATGATCTTTCCGGCACGTTAGACAGCAATGGCAAATTTGATGTTGCTATCGATCTAAATAGCATTGAGACAGGTATCCCTATTCGTAACACCCGTCTTAATGAAATCTTCTTTGAATCTGCAAAACACGCACCAGTAAAAGTTATGGGAAAAGTTGATTGGGCTTCTCTGGGTGAAGGCTCACACAAGGTAAAAGTACCTGCTGAAGTAACGCTGTTTGGTAAGACAAAATCCGTTGAGTTTCCGGTTGTTATCCTAAACGCTGGCGATACGGTAATGGTGAGCTCAAGTGCGCCTGTGATTATTGGTGCTGCTGACTTTGGTATTCCTAGTAAGAACTTAACTGACCTCGCGGCAACAGTTGGCGGGATTAAGATTTCTGATCGAGTTCCACTCACTTTGAATCTAACCTTTAAAAAATAGTTAGATTAAGTGGACACAAAGGCTTGGAGGCTCACCAAGCCTTTTTTCTTTCTACACGCCTTCAACCAACCGTACTGTGCGGCTTACGACGACTGACTTTGCTTAGTCACATTAAATGCCATACTCCGCAATACGTCGTTCTTATTCACAAAGTGATGTTTCAACGCTGCTAACGCATGTAGCAACACCAAGCTCGCGAGTGTGGCACAGCCAAAACGGTGAACCATAAAAAAGAACGCATTCACTTCGGCATTAGAAATTGGGTTTGGAATGGTAAACAGCCAAAAGAATGGATACTCATGTTTAAGCATTAGAAAGCCACTAACAAACACTACAAACATCACCAAATAGATAGCGCCATGTGTGAGTTTAGCGATGCTTTTCTGGGTATGAGAAACCGATTTTGGTAACTCTGGGGCTTTACGAAAGAATGACCACCCCCAACGTACAATCAATAACACGGAGGCGATGGTTGCAAACGACATATTGAGCGTAGATAGAACATGGAACACCTGCGGCATATCCATAACGAATAACATGCCGTAGCCTGCAAGCGTTGCATAAATGATAATCACCGCCATAGCCCAATGTAGCCATTTACTGAACGCATCGTAGTGTTGAGTGGAGGTATTTTGGACGCACGGAATCGCTTTCTGGTGCTGACCAGAATCTAATCTCGACATATTGTCACCACTGAATTAGTTTGAGATGTACATGGGAATACGACGAGAGAAGGCTTTCCCATGATGAAGATTGAAGAAATAACGGAAGGCATTGAGCCTTCCGTCGTTCAAGTAGATTACAAGATGAGGTAGGTACTACTTACTTACATTGATCATGTCGTTAAAGTAGTCAACTTGTTCTGCCATACTCAAACCTTGGTTGTTTGAACCCAACGTCCACATGAAGAAACCACCATAACCGTTATCTTTCTGCCATTTAGCACGGTCTAGGTTGTTCTGACGCGTTTCAACAAAGTTACCACCTGGTGCCCACTGACTGTTGATCGTGTTACCTAAAACAATCTTCGACTTGTCTCCAATATATTCAGCATAGTTCGCCATCGCGACATCGTATAGGAAGTTTCGACCAGCGTCGTATGTCATGACGTTGAAGAAATCAAAGTCATTTTTAGTCGCTTTGAGTAGATCAATGACTTCACCATGATGCGATGAGCGACCAGATGGCTCAACATAAGAACAGTTTTCGAATACGTTTGCATTCATACACTCGACAGGGTCGGCACCTACATGATAAGTGGTCAGGGACAGCACTTTGGTGTTGCCGACTTTCTCACGGATCAGTTTGATCAATGCCGTTAAGTCTTGGTTCTCTTTGTCTGTGATTCGAGCGGCTTTTTCGAAGTCGAAATCCAACCCATCAATATGCACATAACCAGCTAACTGATACTTGCTGTAATCACAGCTGCCATCTGGTTTTGATGCAAGACACTCACCTTCCATCTCTTCAGGTTTCAGGTTCTTCTTGTACACAGGGAATGGCGTGTGGACCAATTCAACCAATCCAGTCGCGACCGCTTCACGGCTTTGTGGGGTGCTGATCGCCGACCAAATACTTTCGTAAGTTTGGCCCCCGAACGCTACCATCATCGTGACGTTTTCATTGTCATGCTTAAGAGTTGACCAAGCGAGGTACTGCGTTGGCATCCAATCTGGGTTGTAATCCGGCGGTGTGAGCATGCCGTCAGAGATCGTGATATTACCGCTTGAATCCCACTTACCAAATGACAATAGGTAACCGTCTCCTTCTGAGTTGAACAACTGCTCGTAGTCATTTAGACCCCAAGATGTTAGGTAACTGATAGAGCGATCTGGGTTATCAACTAAACCGCCACCGCCCGTGCTTTCTTTAACTGTAATGTTAGATGTCGCTGAGGTTTGCTCTTGGCTTGCTGTGTTTACCGCTTTTGCCGTGATGGCATAAGCCCCCTTCTGCGCACCTAGCCATTCATATTCGTATGGCGCTTCGGTGTCTTTGAACAGTTCATTACCATTGGCGATAAAGCTTACAGAAGTAATATCGCCTTCGTAGCTCTTTGCATCCGCTTTGATAGAAATCGCACGACCTTCGAAGTAGCTAGAACCATCGACAGGAGATGAAAGCGAAACCACCAAGTCCTTGTCAGTGATAGCCAAAGAAATTGGCGCAGCTTCTGCACTCGCACCTTGATCATCGTATGCAATAACCGTCAATGTGTATTGACCTTCAACTTGAGCAGGAACCGTGATGGTATAAGTATCGCCCTGTGAAGGTGTGCCTGAGGTTGCTACCACTTGTCCATTCAACTGAACGTCAACGCGAGCAACTTCGGTATCATCCGTTGCATCAACTACCACATCGAATGCTTGGTTTGGTGCGATTTTTTGTCCATCTTGAGGGGACTGAACCTTAACAACTGGCACAGGGTTCGGATCACATTGCCCTACTTCATTCCATGCGTCTTTCCACGCATCAGGATAATCAGGGTGGCCGGTGCCCGGTGTCCAAACCGGATTACCACACCAACCCGCGACGGTACATGAGTAAATATTGCCAATATTCGTGACTTCATCGCCTACTTTGTATGGCACACCATCTTCGTACTGAGGAATATCGCCACAACTTGTGCCCGTGTCTGTGACCGTAATGGTTAGGCTCTTGCGTGAAGTATGCTGCTCGTCATCCTGAGCTTCAGCGCGAAGCGTTGTTGACCCCGCTGTGTGTGCCGTCCAATCACATGAGAAATCTTGAGTCGCTTTCGCGTCTAACTGACATACTTCAGCATCGTTGGCGAAGAATTTGACGGTTGTTAAATCATCATCTGGATCAGAGACATTGGTCGAGATTGTAATGGTGTCACCTTTTTGGTGAGAAGAGCCAGCGTCTGGTGAGATAAACTCAATCACAGGTGGATTTGGTGCAGTAGATTCCGATTCAACCGTTACTTGAACCGTTTGTTCTGTCAGTTTCTTTCCACTCTCATCGAATGCCATGACCGCAATCGATGCTGCGCCAATAGTGTCAGGGAGCCAAGCCTGTTGATACTCTGTCGTGCCTTCTACAACAGGTTGCTCTCCCAACTTGATGTTGTTTACCCAGAACTCTAGTTTGGTTGCACCTTCACCCGCAATATTCGTGATGATGTCTACATTTGTGCCAGTATAAACCACTGAGTTTTGTGCAGGAGCCAAAATATCGAGCGAGAACTCAGGTGGAGGAACGACTTCACCATCCACTTTCACTACCACTGAATTTTCAAACGCACTCAGATCCGTCAACTCTCCACCGAAAGAAATCGTCAGTGCCGCAGATTCTCCAGAAGCAAGCTCGCTATCTACCCAAGAGCCTTGCGGAAACTTCAGCGAGACAGAGTTCAGTACACCGTTAGATTGTGTCGTATGAGAGATTTCCCATGACGGATACGAAAGGTGATTTGACGCCCAACCGAAGTCATTGATTGCAACAGGCAATACGAACTCAATGACAGCTTCACGCATGTCTGCCGTTTCAGAACCTGTGTTCTTGATATCCAGCTTATAAGTGCTCCAGTATTCGCTTTCTGATTGAGCAACCGCATCAGTACTAAACTCCGCAGCCATGGCTTGTGAAATAGGATTCAGTAATAAACCGGAGCAAAGCATTGTAAGCCCTAGCGTGCGATAACCAATGGAGTTTGTCTGCGTAGCACTGCTCTTTCTTAGATACATAATAAAGTCCTTAGTCTTATATTAATTATTT
>NZ_JAPPTO010000030.1:0-71642 GCF_027587135.1 Vibrio sp. MM46 | reverse complement strand
CTTTGTTGAGTTATTCATCAAAATGATTATCAAAATAAACTCATAAAGGTAAAATAGAGTGGCAATATAGTTCGCCTCGCTGGGGTTCTTTCAGTTTTGGCATATAGAGCGTATAAATCCGAAGTTGTGCTAGATAGTCCTCACACGGCTAGCCGCCTTTTGTTTATTCAGTTCATTGCCACTTTCTTATATTGAAAGTGCATATGAAACTAACTTTTTTTGTCTATATACACTTATAAAAGTCAGATAGAAAAAATATAAGTATTTTATTTAATCGCTTGTTTACAATAAGTAAACATTTGACCCTTTTGGATAAATGTCGCATGAATGCAAAGAATAAACTTTTAGCATCAATAGGTATTTTAATAATTACGATCGTAACTATTATTTCAGTGTTGAGTTACAACCAAATTAACTCTTCTTCCACAAACTCTTACCAAACTAACCTTTCTACCAGTACGCATTTAATAACGTCAGCTGTTGAACAAAAGATCCAAACTTACTTTACGAGCTTAGAAGCGACAGCGTCTGCCATTGAAGTCAACAACCAAACTGCATCTATTGATAACCGTATGGTGGAGATGTTGGTTCAAGGTACAAAGAGCCTAGGGGTTTCCAACTACTTTATCGCGCTTCCTGACGGAACTCTTTACGATTCAGATTCAAAAGGTCTGCATCCAACTTTTAATGCTAAAAAGCTGCAAAGGGAGTGGTATGTAAAGGCGATGTCTGGGCAGGACCAAGTCGTAACTAAGCCGTTTAAAGCGAGCACGGGACAGATGTCTATTTCTCTCGTTATTCCGGTAAAACGAAACGGTGAGGTCGTGGCGATTGTTGGTTTGAGTCTGCTGATGAACGATTTGACTCGCTTCATTAATGGGTTGGCGGAAGACAGCAATGTTTTTGTTGCTCGTGAAGATGGTTACTTGATGGCGGCGTATGAAGAGCAGCTTGTCGGCGAAGATTTGTTTGAGTTACGACCTTCATACAAGCAGTACGCGAGTGATGCATCTAGCTCACACTCTTACACGGTTCCAGACCGTGGTGAGTTTTACGTTGTATCTGAACGTTCGAAAGCGCTTGGTTGGACCGTTTGGGCTTTCGCGAGCTGGGAAGACATTAAAGCTACGTCTCGTGAAGCAGTGATCACCAACTTAGTTTCTGGTCTTGTGTTCATTATTATTGGCACGCTAGGTGCGTCATTGTTAATTCAAAAGTTGTTGTACAACCCAATTGGTGGCGAGCCGAAAGAGATTGAACGTCTAGTCGACAAGATTGCGAATGGTGATCTGACTGATATTCCAGCTGCAAAAGGCAGTGACATTGGTGTGTATCGTTCAACATTGTTAATGGCAGATAAGTTGAAGACTATGATCACCGACATCAATTTGTCTTCGGAAGAGCTTATTGAAGCGTCGAGCAAGCTGGAGCGTTCATCTATCAAAGTGGATGGCTCATCTAAATCTCAAATGATGCAACTGGAGCAAGTTGCAACAGCAATGAACGAGATGACAGCAACGGTGGCTGAGGTTGCCCAAAGTGCGGTTGAGGCATCAAGCTCATCAAGCGATGCAAATAACAGCTCAGAGCAAGGTTTGACGGTTGTTGCTCAAATGAACTCTGATATCACGACGCTTGTAAACGACATCAACCAGGTCCAACAGGTGATACGTAACGTTCATACTGAAACGGAAAATGTCGGCGGTATTCTGGATGTGATTCGTGGCATTGCTGATCAAACGAACCTGCTTGCACTGAATGCTGCTATTGAAGCTGCACGTGCTGGTGAGCATGGTCGCGGTTTTGCTGTAGTAGCGGATGAAGTTCGCTCTCTTGCGACGAAAACGCAACAAAGCACCAATGAGATTCAATCGATGATTGAAGTTCTGCAAGAGCAAGCGAACAAGTCGGTATTGCTGATGCAAGACAACTCGGACAGTGCAAAACGCACGCTTGATAAGGCAGAAGAGGCGACGTTATCTCTAGACCAGATTCGCCATGAAATCCAGCGAATCCAAGATATGAACCACCAAATTGCCACTGCGGCTGAAGAGCAATCTCAGGTGGCGCATGAGATCAACGAAAGCGTGATTAACGTGAATGATCTTGCACGTGATACGACGGTAGATGTTCAAGACAATGTGGATACATCAGAAGCCTTGATTGCGATGTCGAATAAGCTTCGTGATAGTGTCAGCATGTTTAAGTTGAACTAAGTTATATCGTTCAAGATTAAGACTTAACACCAACGAAAGAGAGGCGCATGCCTCTCTTTTTATTGCCTTTCATTGACTTCCTTTCCATTAGGTTTTTCAACAAATCTCGTTAAAACCTAAACTCATTGCACCAGTCATATACTCTGCTTTGTTGGTTGTTCATTATACAAAAAATTAACAATCTAAATTTTTATACATTTTTATTGCATAAAATCTCTTTCTTGCTAGTATAACTCCCAGATGACAATTAATGCAGTATGGCAGCATGAGTATTCAAGTTAAAAGTATCAATAAATCTTACGGCGATACCCAAGTTTTACACGATGTCAGTTTTAATTGTGAAAGCGGTGAAACGCTGGTGTTACTCGGTCCAAGTGGTGCAGGGAAGAGCTCTCTACTACGTGTTCTTAACCTTCTTGAAGGCGCGGATAATGGGCAATTAAACATCGCTGATGACGCATTCGACTTTTCAACTGAAATCAAAGAGAAACAAGGTTTAGCGCTTCGTCGTAAAGTGGGCATGGTTTTCCAACAGTACAATCTATGGCCACACATGACAGTGATGGAGAACCTGATTGAGGCTCCGGTAAAAGTCTCTGGCATGGATAAAGAACAAGCGAAGAAGCAGGCAATGCAAATTCTCGCAACGCTGCATTTGGCAGACAAAGCGGATGCATGGCCGATGCAACTTTCTGGTGGTCAGCAACAACGTGTGGCGATAGCCCGTGCGCTGATGATGAAACCAGAAGTATTACTTTTTGATGAGCCTACCGCAGCGCTTGACCCTGAAATTACGAATCAAGTGGTCAAGATTATTAATGATTTAAGCGAAACGGGAATTACACAAGTTGTTGTGACCCATGAGGTGGATTTCGCCAAGAAAATCGCTAGCCATGTTCTATACCTAGAAAAAGGGCACATCGTAGAGCACGGTACGCACGACGCATTTGTTAATCCGCAAACCACTCAGTTTGCCGATTACCTAAATCACTAAATTACGTTTTTAAAGTTCAGTCTATTTAACAGATAAGCTCGGCTGTCATTGCGAGTGTCAGCCCACTAAGTACACACGGAGTATTGCAATGAAAAAGATTCTACTAGCTTCACTAATCGGCCTTGTCTCAGCGAACGCAGCAGCACAAGAAGAGATCAAATTTGCGATGGAAGCGACTTACGCACCGTTCGAATACATGGATGAAAACAACCAAATCCAAGGTTTTGATGTGGATCTGGCGAACGCACTATGTAAAGAAATGGAAGCAAAATGTACCTTCCACAACCAGTCTTTTGACAGCCTGATCCCTGCATTAAAATTCAAGCGTTACGATGCGGCTATCTCTGCAATGGATATTACTGATGCACGTTTGGAACAAGTAAACTTTTCTGACCCTTACTACGACAACTCAGCAGCGTTTGTTTCTATCAAAGAAAAAGTGGCTGATCAAAAAGCACTAGAAGGTAAGCGTGTTGGTGTTCAAAACGGTTCAACACACCAAAGTTACCTGATTGAGCAAATGCCGGGCGTAACCGCGGTTCCTTACTCAAGCTACCAAGACGCGTTCATCGATATGAAAAATGGTCGTATTGATTCTGTATTCGGTGACACAGCAGTCGTAGCAGAATGGTTCAAGAAAGAAGACAACCTAGCTTACGTGGGTGAGCACGTCACTAACCCTAAATACTTCGGTAACGGTTTCGGTATCGCAGTAAACAAAGGTAACGACGAGCTAGTGAACAAGCTGAACACGGCACTGAAAACAGTGAAAGCAAACGGCGAATACGACGTAATCTACAACAAGTACTTCGGTAAGTAATATGGCACTAACGGGTTACTCTTTATCGCTTGTTCAAGCTAGTTGGATGACTGTCCAGCTAGCCTTCACAAGCCTTTTAGTCGGTTTGATTCTGGCAGTGGTATTCGCCAGTGGTGAAATGTCTCGCCGTGTTTTCGTTAAATGGCCAATGACGGCGTTTGTGACGATTGTACGTGGCTTGCCAGAAATCCTTGTCGTGTTGTTCATCTATTTTGGTTCGACGCAGGTTCTGTTTTTAATCACCGGCGACTTTATTGAAGTTAGCCCGTTCTTGTCTGGCGTGGTGGCGTTGTCATTGATCTTCGCCTCTTATGCTTCTCAAACTTTACGTGGCGCATTGAAAGCCGTTGGAAGAGGGCAAAGAGAGGCAGCAAGTGCACTCGGCATCAGTCAAGCACACGCTTTTGTTCGCATTGTTTTGCCACAAGCGGTAAGACACGCGCTACCAGGTTTAACTAACCAATGGTTGGTTTTGCTGAAAGATACCGCGCTTGTATCACTGATTGGCGTAACTGATTTATTGAAGCAAGCGCAGCTAACATCTGCAGCGACGCATGAAGCGTTTACATGGTACGCAACTGCTGCGGCGATTTACTTAGGCATTACTTTGATTACGCAACGTGCCGTAAAACTGATTGATAAGAAGTTCTCAATTCAAGGTATGAGTATGGGACAGGAGGCTACCGCATGAACGAACAACACGTTTGGCAAATGCTGGATGGCTTAGGCACTAGCCTCCAATTGACCGCTGCTTCTTTGGTGGTGGGCTGTCTCTTAGCTTTGATGATGACGCTGACTCTGATCTTACGTACTCCGGGTTTGCATTGGTTAAGTCGTGGCATCATCACCTTGTTTACTGGTACGCCTTTATTGGTGCAGATCTTCTTGGTGTACTACGGTCCGGGTCAGTTTGATGTCGTAAGAGAAAGCGTATTCTGGACATGGTTAAGCCAACCTTGGTTTTGTGCGATGTTAGCACTAGCACTCAATACCGCTGCATACAGCACTCAGTTGTTCAAAGGGGCGTTTAACGCGATTCCTTCCGGTCAATGGCAAGCGTGTCGTGCATTAGGCATGAACAAAACCGCAACATTGAAAGTGCTTCTGCCATACGCTATTCGCCGTGCTGTTCCGGCTTACTCGAACGAAGTGATTTTGGTCTTCAAAGGCACGTCACTAGCAAGCACGATTACGATCATGGATCTGATGGGTTATGCGCAGCGCATTAACGCACAAACCTACGATACGTTGACGGTATTTGGTATTGCAGGCGCATTTTATTTAACGGTAAATGGTGTGCTAACTCTCATTTTCCGGCAGGTAGAGAAGAAAGCATTGGCGTTCGAAGCCGCATAATCCTTCAATCAACACTCATCATTTAGTTCCACAGTGCCTCTGCGAATGGCTCTCTTGCAGGGGCATTTTTTATATTCGTCATGACAAATTCCTCAAGTTCCACCAAACTTAATTCAACCCAATTGCATTGGTGGCATCATGGAAAGAAGACACTTTTTAGCACTGTGGGCATTGTTGTTCGCCCCCTCTTTAAAAGCGAAAACGCCAATGCGGCCGACGCCAGCACAAACAGAGGGACCATTTTATCCAGTAGTGGATATTCCTCTTCGTCAAAACTTGATTCTGCAATCAGAAGGCTTGCTCGGTGAACCTATCGTGTTGCAAGGCAGAGTAGTAGATACATCGGGAAACCCTGTCTCAGGCATCAAAGTAGAAATCTGGCAATGCGATGGGCAGGGGATTTACGATCATCCTAAGCAACCAAATAACGATAAGTTTGATACTCACTTTGTTGGCTTTGGCGCAGTCGAAACTCAATCGGATGGTCGCTACTTGTTTCAGACCTTATACCCTGTACCTTATGCTTCTCGCCCACCGCACATTCACGTTAAGTTGTGGCGAGATAATCAAGAACTTCTGACCACTCAGTTGTACTTGAAAGGCAATACTGGCGATGAATGGTGGGGAGGCAAAGCCCGTGATTATCTACAGTTTGAAACTATACGAATCGACGGGCGGTTAACGGGCGAATTTAACTTTGTGATTGGCTAGCTAATCCGGCTAAGCCATTAACTCCCCCAATTGCGCCAAGCATTCTTTATCCAGTATTGGATGAGGCTCGACACCCGTGACCAGCACAATATCCACGGAAGGCAGCGATGGCATATCGTTTAAGATCTCGAGATCATCGCTAACGCTAATACTGCCCATAGCGCCGATAGCCATGCCTGAACGTACAATCGCTCTTTGTGCCGATGCTGTATTGCAACACGCCAGTAGTTGATAAGGGATACCACGTTTGGTTAATCCGTCTACCGCTGCCGCATGGTATTTGCAGTCGGTTTGGAAAAGGGCAAGAGGGAGAGGTTGGGCGGTCTCGATGTTAAAATCAGGGTGAGCAATCCACACGCCTTTGTCGCTTGCTAGCCAATAACCTTCTTCACTGTCCGGTGCTCTAGTCACAATAGCGGCGTCTAGCTTTCCTTCATCCAGCTTTTCTCTCAAGGTGATGCTGGGCTCACTGAAGACTTGAATCGAACACGTGGGTTCAGATTGTTGTAATACACGAATGACTTTAGGCAGGATATTGTCGTTGTAATCTTCTGGACAACCTAAGCGAAGAGGACGCTTATTTTCATAGCGTTTCACCTGTTTCAGCGCTTGATTGTGTAAGCTGACTAGTTGCTCTGCATGAGAGCGTAGTGCCAATCCCGCTTCACTTAAGACAAGACTGCGACCTTCTTTTTCAAATAAGCTGACACTGAGCTCGTCTTCCAGCTTACGCATTTGTGCACTAAACGCTGATTGGGTGCGATTGATCTGCTTGGCTGCACGAGTGAAACTGCCCGTTTCTACAAAAGCAAGAAAGCTGCGCAACGCATCGATATCCATATCTAAAACTCATCCATCGTTTTTGTTGAAGTGTTCCATCAAAACTATCCGTTAGTCCCCTTAAATACAATCAGATATTGTGAATGGGTAATCAAAACACGAACCGCATGGAGGCGTCATGAAACTGTTTATTGCTAACCAAAACTACTCAAGCTGGTCACTGCGCGCATGGCTGATCTTTTCTCAATTCAAATTGGATGTGGAAGTCACCAAGCTCAAGTTATTCTCGGAAGATTTTTATAAGACCTTGGAAGATATTACACCAACGGCGAAAGTACCGGTCTTGATGGATGGCGATGCAACAGTGTGGGATTCATTAGCGATTTTGGAATACGTAAACGAGCAATACTTGCAAAGTAGAGCATGGCCAAGCAACTCTGCAGAAAGAGCTAAAGCACGCGCCATCGCTTCAGAAATGCATTCGGGTTTCTTTGATTTAAGAAACGAACTCCCAATGAATATCCGCGCGCGCAGAAAAGTCGATTTAACTGAAGGTGCACGTAAAGATATTGCTCGCATTGACGCTATTTGGGCAGAACAAGCCAAGCTGCATCCGAACGGCTGGTTATTTGGAGAATGGTCGATTGCAGATGCTATGTATGCACCTGTGGCATTGCGTTTCCAAACTTATGGCATCGAGTTATCGGAAGGTGCCAAAGCTTACCAACAGAAGGTGCTAGCAAGTGAATCTCTAAAGCAATGGTTGGAAGAGGCGAGTCAAGAAACGGATATCGTAGAAGAAGATGAAGCAGGGGTAGAGGTTTAACGGCACTCCTCTACAGTGGTTGCTTAGTCTACGTCTAAGTAATCACTGTAGAGAAAGTGTCAGTAGAAATTAGATTGTTCTCTTTAGATTATTGCGCCTGACTGCACCAATTTATCTTTTGTCCATTACTTAGTTGTGCATAAATGCAACCTGCTTGTACGGCGATATTATTGTTGTCATAAGGAGAAGATGAGAAGTTAGCAATGATTTGACTGCCATTCTCAAAGGTTGTCTGCTGGACCTTACCCTCAGAATCTAACCAAGAAAAATCCACTAACGCTTGGTTCCACAACTGTTGATGAATAGGAGCGAAGCCATCCTGATAGTGCTTTAGCGCTTGTATTCGTTTGCTTTGATCTGTCAGAGCTTCATCTCGAGTGAGATGTACCATCGCTGGGGTGTTGTACAACATCGCAGTTAGATCGCGCTCCATTTTTACATTGCTGAATTTTAGACTGTCAGTATGCCAATGATGAGAGTTAATCACTTCATCATGAAATACCGTTTGATAAAGGGGAACACGATATTGAGGTGCAAAGAGTAGCGAACGATAAGGCTCTTTTACTTTTGCAGATTTAAAGAAGTACTCTGGTTTTTGGTCTGGGTACCAACGACCGAGGTAATACTCAGATTGGCGATGTTTCGTCATGTCGGCGTCAATCCAACCAAAGCCAACCGTTTCTAAGCCGTGAGCAAATGCAATGCCTTTAGTGGTTAACCCGTTGCCGTCCTCAGAGCCCAAAACAAGGTCGCTTTGTTTTGCCAACCAACCTAATCTTTGATTAAACGCGTCTAGCATGTCACTTTCGCCACTGTTGTCGCGGTAATCCTCTCTTGCCATTGCGGTCGCATCGACATCCAAGAAAAGACTATTAAAGTGACCATATTTAACAATATCTAACATCCGACGTTTTACATAGTCCAATTGACAGTTCGGGTTGAGATAATATCCATTCCCTCGAAAGCCAGATTTCTTTTTTCCGCTAGCGAGTTCAATTGCGCACCCTAGGCGCATTTCTTCAGGCAAGTTTGCCGTTAACCAACCGTCGTTACTGCCTTTGTGAATCGCAGTGTTATAAGAATCGTATACGCCAACTAAATAGCCTTGTTGTTTCGCGGTATCTATAAGTTGTGGGTTATAGAAGCTTGGCATCCAATTATCAAAACCAAGCCAAAGATGAGCTAATCCCGCTTTGTGAAAGTTATCGAGCATGCCAGATGAAAGCGCTTGTCCCCAAGTATTTGTGCCATTCAAATAGCGACCAGCATGCGTTGCTAAGTAGGTCTTAATAGATTGAGCCGCGCGGTACTGATCTTGGATAGTATTGTTGTCTAAGGTTGGATAAGAGACAGGGAACTTTGTCGTTAACGAGTCAATAATTGAATCGAGCAGCAGTTGCTTGTGATACTGGCTAAACCATTTTTGCTGTTTTTTTAGTGCGTCTAGCTCTTGTTTTGCGGAGCTTGGCACTGTCAAATTGGATTGTGTCAAATACCAACTCTTCAGGCCCCACCAGTCTTTTACATCACTAATGCTAAGCGGACCTTTACCAAATAAATACACGTGGCTTGCTCCAATCAGTTTCTTTACATTGGCATTGCGTTTTGCTTTTGCACTGAGAGGATCGCTGAATCCTTCATGTTGGCGCCATAGACGATATGCTTTTGCTCCGCTCAACTGCGTGTCATCAATCGATACTTGCAACTTAAAGGGTTCATCTTTATTAAGTTGCGTAAATTGATGGCTCGCAGACATGTTAGTTCGTCCATTGACGCGTTCGAAGTTGAGCAGGTTATTGGTTGGCGTTGTAATGAGATAGTTGATGTACTTACCGTTTTGTTCGACTGTCCAAAATGGCATTTTGAGATCTTGTGTCGTGTTTGAACCCGAATAGTTATCTTCGAGGAACGCAGCCCATTGCGCGTTAGAGATAGGAATTCGCATTCCCTCGCTAAGGGGTAATAGAAGCGTTTGGCTTCGATTTTCATTGAGATCAAACCAATTCAGAGACATTGGTTTTTGGCGAGAAACGGTCGTGTTTGATCCAGAGTCAAAGGAAAGGTCGAGCGTAGAGTCTGATAATCTTGCTGTGACTTCTATTTGGCTAGGAATAAGCTTCCAAGAAACAAGATTCTTTGCCATTTTAAGAATCTCATAACTTTGTTGCTTCTGTTTGTCGACGGTTAATGAGGCTTCGTTTATGGATAATGTATTCCAACGAATTTCCAGTGTTTGCGGTGCAATATAGATTTGGTTGTTTTGATCGTGAAGGTGTATAGGTCGGGCAAAACTTGGTTTGATTGCGATAAGACTAATACTACTAAGAAAAAGAAACAGTAAAACTTTTTTGGGTGACATAATTAAACTCCAATTAACGATAACGTCATTTAATCGAAGTGCGATATTGCGCGTGTCACCTATATGTCTCTATTTATCGATAGGGGATGGCTAATCGCTGGATATACTCAATTTGCACGCCATTTTGAAACTCAACTAATTCAACACTTGCAGTCAAATGTTCTGCTTTGTCCTCAGTGAACGGTTGTTTAGGAATGCCTTCAAGAGAATGGGTAAATGGGATCGCACTGCCTAGCAAATTGTAGTTCTTATCAAACCATTGCCACGTTGTCATGGCTTTTGGGCAAGATGAGACGTTACTTGGCAAAGTTGTTTCGACTGTTCTGTGCCCTTCTTTATTTTCCAGAGATAACCATGGTGCACCTTCCGGAATTGCAATCAGTAAATCTATTTTCTGGTTTCCAAGAGATAAGGTGTAAATTCCCGAGACTGGTTTTTGCAGCAGGTCAATGCTCTCGATTTCTTGATATTGTGGGTTGGCAATCAAGTTACCTTTAAGTAATGCAACACCATTTGGCGATGTGAGTGTAACGGATTGATTTTTCGTGTATTGCTCAACAGAAAGGCGGATTTGATAACCTTGAGAGGTGAGCCCAAATCGCCTAATCACACCAAGCGTGAGTTGTGACGTCAATTTCTTCCCTGAACTCAGCTCCGTTCCACAAGCGGTTTGGGATAGGAGTTCATTCTTGATAGGAACCCAGTATTTGCTACTGATTTCATTCTGACGTAGAGCGAGAAAAAGCTCTTGCCAAGCCAACTGAGGCTGATGAGTCAACGTGGCTTGATAAGTATGTTCCAGCGGAGAGGCTGTAAATAGGTTTGCGTGAGCATAAGTCGACAAAACCGTCCCCGCACCGGCTAAAGCGAATAGGAGCCTTTTGCATACTCGTGTCATTTTTGTTCCTCACGAAGTCGATAACCTACACCGCGATGCGTTTCAATGTTCAAGCTTGGCAGTTTTTGTCTCAAGTGCAATATGTGGTTGTCTACGGTACGAGTGCAGGGAAAGGCTTCATACCCCCAAATTTTGTTCAGCAATTCATCTCGGTGAAAAACTCGCCCTTGGTTTTGAACTAACAGCAATAGTAACTGGAATTCTTTCGGTTTTAGCGCAATGTTCTGCTGTTTAACTCGCGCTACTCTTTGCCCTAAATCCAATTCGATATTCTCGTACGTCAACAAACTAGAACCAAGAGGGCGCAATTGAGTGAGTACTCTTGCAAGTAACTCCTCGCTAGAAAATGGTTTAGTAACGTAATCTTTTGCGCCAGCCATTAGTCCTTCAATACGTTGCTCAACCTCTATTTTTGCCGTTAAAACGATAACAGGTACCGCTTTCAGCAATAGCCACTGAGCTAAGTGTTGTAAACTATCTCCGTCATTTAGCTGACGATCTAAAATTATCACATCCGCTTTATACCAGAGTTTGTTGGCTTGTTCGGCATTGGTCGCCCACAAACACTTGAACTGATGAGATGTGAAAAAGGCAACCAAGCCTTGACCGAGTAGTTCATCATCTTCAATCAGCAGAATGGTCTTCATAAGGTAGCTCCAATATACAACGAGTAGGGTTACGAAGAATGATGAGTTTTCCATTCGCCATCTTCATTAAATGTTTCACAATATCTAAACCAATCCCCATGTTGTTTGAATGAGCCGCTTTTGAAGGAAATAACCGTTGCCAATAAGAAGGGAACTGACCTTCATCTTGCACTTCTATCGTCAGTGTTTGGGAAACTTGAACATGCACAGTGATGGCTCCGGCTCCATGCTGTTGAGCGTTTTTGACTAAGTTTTCAAGACAAATGGTTAACCAGTAATAAGGTAAGCTGAGTTGCTTATCTTGGTTGAGTTGATATCTCACATTATTTTTCTCACAACAGTAGGTTAGCCATTCTTCTAGTGATGCGGTTTGATACAACAACTTATCTGATGTTGAGGTGCTCAAATAGGTCTTACTGTTCTCAGTAAGTTGCGAAAGGCGCTGATAATCTGAAACCAAACGCCAAAACGTATCTTGTAATGTCTCGTCCATATCATCAAATTGATGGCGAAATATATCTACAGTTAGCCCTAAGCTAGTGATAGGGGTTCGAAGTTCATGAGTGAGCAACTGTAAAATAAAACGTTTTTCTCGACGTTGTTTATGCTTTAAAAAGCTCAGTCGAGCAATAAAAGCTAAGCAAATGCCTCCTAAAAGAGTAAGCACGATCTGCCATGAAATTGTCGATGTGTTTCTTTCTGCGATGCATAAATTACTGTAAGTAAAAGCGCAATTCTCACCTTGTAAAGACAGATTGGCTTTTTGAGCTAGCGGCTGCCAAACCGAAGCAGACACCGCTTTTAAGCCACTTTCATTCCCAAGCCATAGGGTATCAGCCTCTAACCATGCTCGATAACCATTTAGCAGGGCATCTCGTCCTTGCGGAGAAAGGGAACCCAGTTTCCGATGTAAGGGGTTAATTGGGTTGGAAATTGTGGTGAATGGTGCAATTGCCATTAATGATTGTGGCTCAATGTTATTATATTTTTTGAGGTATCGATCGGCATAACTACCGCCTGCTGGGTGCATGACATTGTTTGAGCTAAACCAGTCCGGCTTTAATTGTTTTCCTCTACAAAGTGCAAGTTCAAACTCTATCGCTCGGTTAAGTTTGGCGTTATCTGACTTTATGCTTTGGCAATGGGTCGCGGCGGCGTTTAAGAGTCGCAAATCATGCCAAGTAAACGTTTTGAAGTCGGGATAGAGTGCACTACTTTTTAATAAGGCTGGTGGATAACGACTCAATTCGTTCTGTGTAAGGGCATATGGAGTGTTTTGCCATGTATTTTGGTAGAGCTCTTGCCAGCGATTTTGCAAGGTTTCTCCATGCGCCAAGCATGACAGTAAACTGCCAAACAATAAGAAAGATATGCGCTCAAACATGACAAACCTTGGTTTCAAATAGACCCTCGAATTCTAGAGCTATTTCACTGAGTTTTGTAACCCTACTGTCAACAATAGTACCGAAACATAAAAATACGGAGTACAGATAACGGCGATAATATCCGTACCTCGTAGACTTGTTGAGTCGCTGAGTACTCGTCTAGTTACCCAATTCACTTTTACCTTTTCTTCGTAAGTTAGCACTTAAATTACTCGTTATATTCCAGTTCAGAAAAGGCTTAACGCCTAACTAAGCATTAAGGCGTCGCACTTCATCTCCTGCCGTTTTTACCATTCAAATCAAACCACTTAGCCTGTAATCAATGCGTAAAAATCATGGCTGAAATGCAAAGTATTCATTTTACTCATACGGACAAATCAATAATATTTTTGTGGTTATCGAATAAGGACATTGGTTTTCATATCAAAAACACTTGTGGTGCGCTGACCGAACTGGAGGTGCCTTTGATATGAGAATTAATCTGTTAAAGGAAACTATTTATGGCTCAGTTAGTCGATGAAATTGTATTTCAATCAGGGGTCAAACTGCATAATCGTATCGTAATGGCACCGATGACGATTCAGTCTGCATTCTTTGATGGCGGCGTAACGCAAGAGATGATCAACTACTACGCTGCACGTTCCGGTGATGCAGGGGCAATCATTGTCGAGAGTGCGTTTGTAGAAAATTATGGTCGTGCTTTCCCAGGTGCGCTTGGTATTGATACCGACAGCAAAATTGCTGGTTTAACTAAACTTGCCGATGCGATTAAAGCTAAAGGCTCTAAAGCCATTCTGCAGATCTACCATGCGGGTCGTATGGCAAACCCTGAGTTCAATGGCGGACACCAACCGATTTCTGCAAGTCCTGTCGCTGCGCTACGTGACAACGCTGAAACACCACTTGAGATGACCAAAGAGCAAATCGAAGAGATGATCGAGCGCTTTGGTGATGCAGTAAACCGTGCAATCCTTGCTGGTTTCGATGGCGTAGAAATTCACGGCGCAAACACATACCTGATTCAGCAATTCTTCTCGCCACACTCAAACCGTCGTAACGACAAATGGGGTGGCAACATTGAAAGACGTACTTCTTTCCCACTGGCTGTACTTGCAAAAACTAAGCAAGTGGCTGAGCAACATAACAAATCTGATTTCATCATCGGCTACCGCTTCTCTCCTGAAGAGATTGAACAACCGGGCATCCGCTTTGATGACACCATGTTCCTACTAGACAAGCTTGCGACTCACGGCTTGGATTACTTCCATTTCTCAATGGGTAGTTGGTTACGTAACTCAATCGTTACGCCTGAGGACCAAGAGCCGCTAATCGACAAATACCGTAAGCTTCAATCTGAAAGTGTGGCGAAAGTGCCAGTGATTGGTGTTGGTGGCATTGCTCAACGCAAAGATGCAGAAAACGCACTTGAGCAAGGTTACGACATGGTTAGTGTCGGTAAAGGTTATTTGGTTGAACCTACTTGGGCAAACAAAGCGCTTAACGATGAGACCTGTGCCGAGTTCGCGGACATCGCGCAACAAGAAGCACTGCAAATTCCAACGCCACTTTGGGAAATCATGGATTACATGATTGTGGACAGTGCAGCAGAAGCATTGAAGCACCAACGCATCAAAGAACTGCAGAACGTTCCAATCAAATTTAATTCAGGTGAATACACGGCGTATGGTCGTGGTCACAATGGTGATTTACCTGTTACCGTTACTTTCTCTGAAGATAAGATCCTCGACATTGTGGTGGACTCTTCAAAAGAATCGGACGGCATCGCAAACCCAGCATTTGAACGTATTCCTCAACAAATTCTTGATGGTCAAACACTGAATATCGACGTGATTTCAGGTGCGACAGTCAGCAGCCAAGCAGTACTAGACGGCGTATCGAACGCGGTTGATCTGGCGGGCGGTAACTCAGAAGCACTGCGCTGCAAAGCCAAAGAAGCGGTGGCATGGTCATCGAAAACCATCGAAGAAACCGTGGATATCGTGGTTGTTGGTGGCGGCGGTGCCGGCTTGAGTGCAACGTTAACGGCGCTAGATAAAGGCAAGTCGGTTATTTTGCTTGAGAAGTTCCCTGCAATCGGTGGTAACACGGTGCGTACTGGCGGTTGGGTGAACGCGGCAGAACCAAAATGGCAAGGTGATTTCCCAGCACTTCCTGGCGAAAAAGAAACCTTGATGCTGCTAGCGAAAACAGCGGAATCCGAGTTTGCGGGTGAGTACTTAGAAGACTTCAAAGTACTTAAAGCACAACTAGACGGTTACTTTACAGACCTTGAAAACGGCAAGCAGTACTTGTTTGATTCTGTCGAATTACACCGCATTCAAACCTACCTTGGCGGTAAACGTACCGACCTGAACGGTGAATCGATTTATGGTCAATACGATTTGGTTGAAACCCTAACAACTCGTTCTATGGAATCCATTGATTGGTTGAGTGAAAAGGGCATTGATTTTGACCGTAGCGTTGTTGAGATCCCAGTTGGTGCATTGTGGCGTCGTGCACACAAACCTAAACGTCCAAAAGGCGTAGAGTTTGTCGACAAACTATCAAAACGCATTCAAGAACAAAACGGACGCATCATCACAGATACACGTGCAACGGATTTGATGGTTGATAACGGTAAAGTGGTGGGCATCAAAGCGGTTCAGGCGGACGGTACAGAGCTTATCCTTCACGTGAATCATGGTGTGGTGTTGGCTTCTGGTGGTTTCGGCGCAAACACTCAGATGATCAAAAAGTACAACACATACTGGAAAGAAATCGCGGACGACATCAAGACCACAAACTCACCAGCATTGGTTGGTGACGGCATCGAAATTGGTGAGAAAGCAGGCGCAGAATTAGTCGGCATGGGCTTTGTGCAATTAATGCCAGTTGGTGACCCTAAATCAGGTGCGCTGTTAACCGGTCTGATTGTGCCACCAGAGAACTTTGTGTTCGTGAACAAGCAAGGTAAACGCTTTGTTGATGAGTGTGGCAGCCGTGACGTGCTTTCTGAGGCGTTCTTCGACAACGGTGGTCTGATTTACATGATTGCGGACGAGAACATTCGTCAAACCGCAGCGAATACATCAGATGAAACCATCGAACGCGAAATCAAAGAAGGCATCATTATTCAAGCTGACACGCTAGAAGAGTTGGCAGAGAAAATTGGCGTTCCGACGCAAGAGCTCACTAACACCATCGCACAATACAACGCTTGTGTGGATGCAGGACAGGATCCTGAATTTCATAAGAGTGCGTTCGGTTTGAAAGTGGAAAAAGCACCGTTCTACGCGACGCCACGTCAGCCTTCAGTTCACCATACAATGGGCGGCTTGAAGATTGATACTAAGGCGCGAGTGATTGGTAAAGACGGCGAAGTTATTCAAGGTCTGTACGCAGCGGGCGAAGTAACGGGAGGCATCCACGCGGGTAACCGCCTCGGTGGTAACGCGCTGATCGATATCTTCACTTATGGTCGTATCGCTGGTGAAAGTGCTTCTGATCTTATTTAAGCACTTATTCAAGAGCGAAACAGAGCAAGATAAGTAATCAATAAGAGGGGAGTGATGCTTCCCTCTTTTTCCGTATTTAGTGTTTGGAGAAATCGATGAGCACCAATAAATACAGCGCCAGATTTCAGATGATGGGCACCTTTATCGATGTGGTGGTGTATCACTCGAACGGTGAGCAATTGATAAGAGAAGCTTACGACCAACTCGCCGATTACACAGAGCGATTTACGGTCAATCAATCCGACTCTGAGTTAATGCGCGTCAACCAAAATGCGGGCATTGCGCCTGTGGTGGTAGCGGATGATCTATTTGACCTGATTAAGCTTGCTAAACAGCACAGTGAAGACAAAAGAAATCCTTTTAACATTGCAGTTGGTCCGCTTGTAAAAGCTTGGCGAATTGGTTTTAAGGATGCCAAAGTGCCGTCTCATGACGTGATTATCGACAAGTTATCCTTGGTCGATCCTACCAAGATCATTTTGAACGAAGACGACCATTCGGTGTTCTTAAGTGAAAAGGGCATGGAGATAGACTTGGGCGCGATTGCTAAAGGTTACTTCGCCGATCAGGTAAAGAACAAACTGGTTGAAGCAGGCGTACAAAGTGGTTTTATCAGTTTGGGTGGGAACGTACTGACCATCGGTCATTCGCCAGTTAACAGCAACAAAGCATGGAATGTGGGCATTCAGAACCCATTATCAGAGCGTGGTGACGTCGTTCGCGTCGTACCTTTACAAGGCATGTCGATGGTGACATCGGGTATCAATGAGCGATTTTTTGAATCCAACGGGCAGCGTTATCATCACTTGTTGGATGCCAAAACGGGAATGCCAATCTCAACCGATATCGCCAGTTTGACTATTATCTCTCGCCTGTCTGTCGATGGTGAAATTTGGAGTACCGCAGGCTTTTTACCAAGTGTAGAAGAAGCGATGTCGTACCTAAATCAGCAACAGGGTATCGAGGCAGTGGTTGTTTCAAAGCAAGGTGAAGTGCACGTCACACAAGGGTTGAAGGACTACAAAGGCTGTATTTTATTGCGCGAAGAGTCAGTTCTGGAAGAGTAAGATGAGGCAGAGATTTAAACCTGCCTCGTATCATTAATTTATCGCGTTAGCGTTAATCGTCCGCACCACATTTAGCGCACTCTTCGTACGTGCGTTCGCCTTCACTGATCACAACATAACTACCTACACATTGGTCACATAGCGCCAGTTTTGGGTAGGCAATTTTCTCTTTCTTAGACGTCGTGTCGCCTTCAGTTACGTAGTATTTTCGCATTGTGATGATTCATCAGCTGGAACAAGGGCGGCATTATATCCGGAATTGATGAGGAATGGCGATAATATCGCATTACGCCACCGACTCTACCTCACTCAGATATTGGTTGTTCAGCCAAGCTAGAGCATCTAACCAGAGATCGTCTTCATGTTTCTTACGGAAGAAGCCAAAGTGTCCAACTTTGGTGCCCAGTTGTTTTGTTTTCACTGTCTCTATTTCGACGTTCGCGTTGCTGTAAAAGCTGGCAAGCTGATGGACGGATTTCGGCGGTGCAAAGTCCATATCATCATCAATCAGTTTGAACTTAATATCACAAGTCATTTTCTCGAAGTTTTCGCGGATTGGCGTGCCGTTTTCATCAATGATGTAGTGCGGATCGCGTCCCCAGTATGCCCATTGTTTGGCAATGCATTCTGGTAGAGCTTCGCCACCAAGAAAGACTCCCGGAACTTTGCCAAACAGCGTTGATAACACTGGAACGGCGAAATACCACATGGCAAACATTCTAGGTTTAGATATACCCTCCCAATTTGCCCAATATCCGCTCTGAGAGGAAACACAGTAAACGCTTTTAAATACCGTGTTGTTTGCCGATAAACCTAAGATCTGACCGCCAACGCTGTGCCCAATACAGTGCCAATCGAGTGCAGGGTGATGGGTTGTCGCCCAATCAATGACGGTTGCCAAGTCCTTTTCTCCCCATGCTTGCATTGTTAAGCGAGGATCGCGCGTATCTTGAATGGCGGATTGACCAATACCGCGATAGTCATAGGTCACCACCAAATAACCATTTTGCGCGAGGAATTGAGCAAAACGTTGATAATAGCTTTGCTTAACTGCGGTAGCTGCGTTGATGATGATGCCAGCTTTTACCTCGCTTTCTGGGTGGAAAACTTTGGCATGGATGGAGAGCGCATCAGGCGTTTTCAGTACTAATTCATTATTCATTGTCGTCCTGACTTGTTGTTATTGAATTGTTAATTCACCTTGATTCAATTTTTGGTGAGTTTCAATGAATCAAAGAAATACAAGCGGATGAGTTTGAAGTAACTCAAGTTTTGCGAGGCATCACTCGTTATTGTATTGGGAAGGGGTGAGGGAACTGAACGGTCTTGGCTGAATAGTGAAATAGACGACAAACAAAAAGGAAAGCGACATGAATGCGGCTTTCCTTTGTTCTTCGTGGGCAGAGTGTCTAGGGACTAGCTCAATAGATCCACGATTGCTTTACCTACGCCATGTGCGCTCGTTGGGTTTTGACCTGTGATGACTCGGTCATCCACAATCACAAGCTCTTGCCATGGTTGCACTTTAGAGTAGCGCGCTGCGCCACGTGCTAGAGACTCTTCCAATAGGAATGGGATATCGTTGATAGTGCCGAAGTCGATTTCTTCTTCGCGAGTGAAACCTGTCACTGATTTAGACGCAAGCAGTTTTTCGCCATTGCTAAGCGTGATAGGGAGAAGAGCGCCAGGACCATGACAAACTGCTGCCACAATACCGCCATCTTCATAGTGTTTTGCAGAAATCTTGGCAAAATCTTCGTTGCTCGCTAGGTCTGAAAGAAGACCAAAACCACCCGGATAGAAGATCGCATCGTAGTTGTCACCGTTGATTTGCGACACTGGAATCGTGTTGTTGATGCGGTTCTGGAAATCATCATCCGCCAAAATTTTCTCGTTTACTGCGTCACCTTCGATGTCGGTTCCGTACAGTGGTGCTTGCCCGCCTTTGATAGAGGCAATGTCGTAATCGAAGCCTGCACCCAGTAGTTCGCTAAGGGCATGAGTGAGCTCTGGCGCGTAAGTTCCGTTTGCTTGGTCAGTTTCACCAAGGGTCGCATGGTTGGTCACAATGATGAGTACTTTCTTCATGATGGTTTCCTTTTTGGCTTACGTATATTTGTTGAACACCTTCATACTAATTGCTAAACAAATAAGTGATAATACGATTAATTGGCAAAACATTATTGCTATATAGCAAAGGTAAGTATGGACAGTTTTGAAGGCATCAATGAGTTTGTTACGGTTGCTGAGAGCTTAGGGTTTTCTGCAGCGGCAAAACAATTGGGTTGCAGTACCAGTCATGTCAGTCGCCAAGTCACAAGATTAGAAGAGCGATTAGGTGTCGCCTTGTTAGCACGTTCGACAAGAATGGTGAGTCTAACGGAAGCGGGGCAAGCGTATTATCAACAGTGTAAAGAGTTGGTGATTGGACTTCAGCAAGCCAATGAACAACTCACCACGCAGCAAACTCAATTGAGTGGTACGTTACGCGTGAGTGCCGCTGGTGCGTTTTCTGAGAACCATGTAGCGCCTGCCTTAATGGCGTTTGCCAAGCAACATCCTAATCTCACGGTGGAGATCAACTTCAACACCAGCATGGTCAACTTTATTGAAGATGGTTTCGATTTTGCCATTCGTTACGGCAGGTTGAGTGATTCAGGCTTGGTTGCGAGAAAGTTGGTGGATCGTCCCATGGCAGCGGCAGCCAGTCAGCGTTATCTCGATGAACATGGTTTACCAACGCACCCCGAGCAACTCAAGCGTCATAGCTGCATTATTGCCAATAAGGACGTTTGGTTGTTTGAAAAAGACGGCAAGCCTTTAGATGGCGTAAAAGTGCAGGGCAGATGGAAGAGCAATAACGCACACACGGTCTTGCAAGCCTGTGCAGAAGGGTTAGGCGTGGCGTACTTACCCAAGAGCAGTTTCAACGATGCTATTTCGTCTGGTCGTTTGGTGCCAATACTAGAGCCCTATTGGGGAAGTGGTAACAGCAGCTGGATTGTTTATCAGAATCGTCACTTTCTGCCACTACGAGCTCGATTAGCTATCGATTTTTTACTTGATCATTTTGCCGATTGGCAGGAGTAATAGGGCTCTGCCAATCGGTTTGTTTATCCATTTGTTAGATCGTAAACATACTAACGTTTCTACATGTTTTGATAGCTCGGTCCGCCGCCACCTTCTGGTGCTTTCCATGTGATGTTTTGCGAAGGATCTTTGATGTCACAGGTTTTGCAATGCACACAGTTTGCGGCATTGATTTGAAATGTTCGCTCACCTTCGACTTCTACCACTTCATACACGCCAGCAGGGCAGTAGCGCTGGCTTGGCTCATCAAACTTCTTCAAATGGACTTGAATCGGAATATGAGGATAGGTGAGTTGTAAGTGGCAAGGCTGATTTTCTTCGTGTTGTGTACCAGACAAAAATACTGATGAGGGTTTATCGAAGCTGATCACACCATCTGGTTTCGAGTATTGAATAGGTTGGCACTCATCAATTGGTTTCAGCTGTTCATGATCGTGCGAAGGATCAGTGATTGTCCATGGTATTGGTTTCTTAACCAGAGGCTGCCACAGATTGTGTTCGAAGGTGGAAAGTGCGCCGCCGAGTACGCTGCCGAATTTGTGAATGTTCGCACCAAAGTTGCGTGTGTCACTAAGCTCTTCATACAACCATGAATCTTCAAACTTGGTTTGGTAATCCGGTTCCGAATTGGATTGTGTGAATGCTTCAGCAATGGCTTCTGCGGCTAACAAACCGGATTTCATCGCAGTATGGCTACCTTTGATCTTGGCGACGTTCAAGGTACCTGCATCACAGCCGATCAACAGACCGCCGGGAAATTGCTGTTTCGGCAGAGAAGACAACCCACCTTTTGCAATGGCTCTTGCGCCATAAGCGATACGTTGAGCGCCTTTCAAATGTTGTTCGATTGCAGGGTGATGCTTAAAGCGTTGAAATTCGTCAAACGGACTTAAGTAAGGATTGCTGTAATTCAAGTCGACAATAAGCCCAACGGCGATTTGGTTGTTCTCCATGTGATAGAGAAAACCGCCCCCCGTGGTGTTGGATTCACTCAGAGGATACCCTGCAGAATGAATCACGCTGCCTGATTGGTCTTTGGCATCGGCAGGTAACTCCCAAATCTCTTTAAGCCCAAGCGCATAATGTTGCGGTTGTTTATCATCGTCTAAACCAAATCGTTGAATGAGCTCTTTACCTAAATGACCTCGGCACCCCTCGGCGAATACGGTGTATTTGGCTTTTAGCTCAATACCGGCTTCAAAGTTGGGTTTGGCTTCTCCGTTCTTGTCCAAGCCCATATCGCTGGTGTTTACCCCTGTAACTGCACCAAATGCATCGTAGTTAATTGTGGATGCGGCGAAACCGGGATAGACCTCAACACCAAGTGATTCTGCTTGTTCTGCTAACCAACGACACAAGTTCGCTAAGCTGATGACGTAGTTGTTTTCGTCATTGTGCATTGGGTTGGGAGTAAGAAAGTGGGGAACACGAACGTGATTAAGTTCTGTGGTTAGGTACAAGAAGGCATCGTTTTTTACCGCGGCGGAAAGAGGCGCGCCCATGCTTTGCCAATCAGGAAAGAGTTCGTCTAATGCACGTGTTTCGAATACCGCACCAGATAAGATATGTGCGCCAACTTCTGAGCCTTTTTCTACCACACAAATAGACAGCGGCTCACCCTCACGTTCTTGGTTGAGTTGCGCTAAGCGGCATGCTGCACTCAAACCTGCAGGTCCGGCGCCAACAATCACCACATCAAATTCCATGCATTCTCTTTCCATCTTCTTGCTTCCTTTATGCGAAACCTTTCTTTGTGTTTCAGGTGCTTCTTCTATTACGCAGTGCTCGTATAAAGAACTATAGTCCAGTTGACGTAAACGTAAACTAAACTAAGCTCAAATGGTAACGTCATAGGGCGTGATAAAGATTTTGAGTGACAATGTCACAATGCATTTTTTGTTAGCAAGGTGATGAAAAGCAAGAGCTTTAACACCAATCTTTGTCACGCATGACCCAATTGCTAGGACGCGTATCGCTTTGCGATCTGCTAGGAGGGAATGTGAAAGTACTGGTTGCGATTAAACGTGTAATTGACCCTTACGTTAAAGTAAGAGTGAAATCTGATGGTTCCGGTGTGGAAACCAACAACGTGAAAATGACGATGAACCCATTCTGTGAAATTGCGGTGGAAGAGGCTGTTCGCCTTAAAGAAGCTGGGGTAGCAGAAGAGGTGTTAGTGGTGTCGATTGGTGACGCCAGTTGTCAGGAACAATTGCGCTCAGCGCTCGCATTAGGTGCGGATCGTGCGATTCATATTGATGTTGAACAGTCACCAGAACCGCTTGCGGTCGCGAAGTTACTCAAAGCTGTGATGGAGCAAGAGCAGGCTCAATTGGTGCTTCTGGGTAAACAGTCAATCGATACGGATAACAACCAAGTCGCGCAAATGATGGCAGCACTGACGAATCGTCCGCAGGGGACATTTGCATCGGAAGTGAAAGTCGAAGGAGAAACGGTTCTTGTTACTCGGAAATCGACGGTGGTTTAGAAACGCTCAAACTGGATCTGCCTGCGATCATCAGTACGGATTTGCGATTAAATGAACCGCGTTACGCCTCTCTACCGAATATCATGAAAGCGAAGAAGAAGCCGCTATCGGTAATGACGCCAGACTTCTTTGGTGTGAGTGTTGAGCGCTCTCAGCAAGTGCTGGAAGTCATGACGCCGCCTGCCCGAAAAGCGGGCGAAATGGTTGGCAGTGTGAGCGAGTTAGTCGACAAGCTCAAAAATGAAGCGAAAGTGATTTAGGAGGCATAACCATGGAAAACAAACCGTTAGCAACCTTGGTCGTGGTGGAGCACGATAACCAATCACTTTCAGTCGATACATTACGTGCGTTGAGCGCGGCTTCTCAGATTCAACAAGACGGTGCCTCTTTGCCTGTCACCGCCTTGTTAGTCGGACATCAGTGCAGCTCGGTATTGAATGAGTTGAAGTGTGTGCAAGGTATCTCACAGATCATTGCGATTGATGCTGCCGAATATCAACATGCATTGGCAGAAAACCTGTCTACTTTGATTGCCGAAGTTGGTCGGGATTATTCGCATATCCTAGCTCCCGCGAGTACCTTCGGTAAGAACTTGATGCCCCGAGTCGCTGCCTTATTGGATGTCGGGCAACTGTCAGATGTGATTGCAATTGAATCGCTCGATAGGGTTGTTCGCCCCATCTATGCCGGTAATGCGTTAGCCAGAGTTCGTTCGGACGATACCACCAAAGTGATGACAGTTCGAAGCTCTGCGTTCGATGCAATTGCTGTGTCTGACTCACCATTAGTCGAGAATGTCGTGACGTTAGAAACGCTCATTAAGGCAGAGCACAGTGAGTTTGTTTCACAGCAAAAAGCGGAAAGTGAAAGACCAGAACTACCTGCGGCAAACGTTGTTGTCTCGGGTGGTCGAGGGTTAGGCAGTAAAGAGAATTTCGCGCTGGTGGAACAGCTTGCCGACAAGCTTGGTGGCGCAATTGGCGCATCACGCGCTGCGGTAGACGCAGGCTTTGTCTCTAACGATTTGCAAGTAGGGCAGACAGGCAAGATTGTCGCGCCTCAACTGTACATTGCCGTAGGTATTTCCGGAGCTATTCAGCATTTGGCAGGGATGAAAGATTCCAAGGTGATTGTGGCGATCAACAGTGATCCTGAAGCGCCAATCTTCCAAGTCTCAGACTATGGTTTGGTTGGTGATTTGTTTGAGATTATGCCGGAGTTGTTGGATAAGGTTTAAGTTCGCTATTTTTCGGGCGTCATTCCCTAGAGTGAAGAATGAGCGAGTAGGGAATATCTCTTTAAATTCATCCTCAAAACAAAAGGGCTTCCAATCGGAAGCCCTTTATTGTTCATAGCAAACACTTTCTAAACACTTGGTTTTCTTAGGTGCTCTGCCAGCACTTTTGTGAACCTTGCTGCTTCACCGCCGGTACATGCACGGTGGTCAAACGTAATCGACAACGGCATGGCTTTCACTGCTATAGCTTGCCCGTCTCGAATTACAACCTTCTCAATGATTCGACCTGCACCGACAATCGCGACTTGTGGCGGCGTGACCACTGGTGTTGCGTAAATGCCTGCAATTGCGCCAAAGTTTGAAAGCGTAATGGTGGCGTGCTGCAACTGCTCACGACCGATCTTACGTTCACGTATGCCTTGCACCGTTTGGTCTAACCAACGACGTACTTCTTGAGGCTCATATTCGTCGGCATGTCGCAGAACAGGCACGTACAAGCCGTGTCGGCTGTCTACGGCGATACCAATGTTCACCGTGCTGTGGACACAACGTGTCATGGTTTCGGCATCGAACCATGCATTCATAGCTGGCTCTTCCTGACACGCATGCACGATCGCTTGGACCAGACGAATACTAATGTCTTCACCTTGCTTCCAGCCTTCCAACACCGCTTCTTCAGTAATGGTGACCGCTGCGACATTATGGTGAGATTCCGCCATCGTCGACACCATGGTTCGGCGTGCGCCTTTAAGTACTTCTGTACCTGGGCGTTGTTTGCCTGCTTCATCGTAGATATCGGCATCGACGATCAAACCATCCGGACCGCTGCCTTTAACCAAATCTAAATCCACCCCCAGTTTCTTCGCTAATAGGCGAGCAGAAGGTAGGGCTGTGATGAGATTATCTGGTGATGGATTGTGTTCGCCACCAATCCAGAAATCATCCACATTCACGCTGTGCGCATGTTGGGATACATTACCGACCACGGTTGCTGCATCGGCAGTTTGTTTCTGTTCAGAGACGGTTTGTTCTGCTCCCGTTTCATCGATTTCAAGAAGTAGAGCACCAATGTTGATTACGTCGCCTTCTTTGCCATGACGACTCACGATACGACCACCATAAGGCGCAGGGACGTCCACGGTCGCTTTTGCGGTTTCGACAGTAAGCACCACTTGATCGAGCTTGACCATATCGCCGACACTAATGTGCCATTTCACAATTTCTGACTCAGCGAGACCTTCGCCGAGATCGGGTAAGTTAAACGTCTTCATTTCCAATCCTCCACGAGTTCGCGCGCTGCGAGCACAATGTCTTCTTCCTGAATCATGTAATAATCTTCGTTGCGGTAGTACGGCATGATGGTATCCATACCTGTCACACGTTTTGGTGGCGCTTTGAGTAGGCACATCGCATGTTCTGCGGTTCTGGCTAGCAATTCTGAGCCGACACCACAGGTTTTGCTGGCTTCATGTACCACCAAGAGGCGTCCGGTTTTCTCAAGGGAACGGAAGATGGTCGCGGTATCAATGGGTTTGATGCTGGCTAAATCAATCACCTCAACTTCGATGCCTTGATTGGACAGCGTTTGAGCCGCTTGCAGTGATTCGACAACACATGCTCCCCAAGTCACTAACGTAATGTCGCGACCTTTGCGAAGGGTAAAGCAAGTGTCGAGAGGTAGCGCTTCGCCGTTATCTACCACTTCAGATTTCACTGTGCGATAGATACGTTTTGGTTCAAAGAACATTACCGGATCGTTGCTACGAATGGCTGCCAGGAGCAAACCATAAGCGCGTTGCGGTGATGAAGGAATCACAACCTTAAAACCTGCAGTGTGAGCAAATAACGCTTCGACGCTTTCGGAGTGATGCTCTGGTGCGTGAATACCACCACCAAAGGGCGCGCGGAACACTGCAGGGCAGGTGAGTCGACCACGAGTACGGTTGCGCATTCGCGCCGCGTGACACATTAAATGCTCCAATGCAGGGAAGACAAAGCCTTGGAATTGAAACTCTGCTACAGGTCGTAAACCTTGCGTAGCCATGCCGACAGTGACACCGCCAATAAGCGCTTCAGCTAAAGGTGTGTCGATAACACGCTTAAGACCGTATTTTTGTTTGAGTCCAACAGTGGCGCGGAATACACCGCCATTGTCACCCACGTCTTCGCCAAGGACGATGACATTCGGATCGTGTTCCATTTCATGGTGCAGTGCGAGGTTCACTGCTTCAACTAGCGTGAGTTCAGCCATGTTTCCCTCCCTGCATTCGCATTGCTTTGTTGATTAGCTCATCCCTTTGCGCATGAAGCTCTTGGGGTAGGGATTCATAAAGGAAATCGAAGCCCGTTTCAGGCGCCTGATTCGGCATGTTGAGATAACGTTCAACGGCGAGTTCTACTTGTTCTTTACAGTGGGCTTGCCACTCTTGTTCTTTCTCGTTACTCCAAACACCTTGATTGGTGAGAAAGGCTTTAAGTCGACGAACGGGTTCATATTGCCAAGCCGTTTGAACCTCATCCTCGTTACGATAACGGGTCGCGTCGTCGGCGGTGGTGTGATCGCTCAGGCGGTAACTTATTGCTTCAATTAACGTTGCGCCTTTGCCTTTTCTGGCTCGTTCGAGGGCAGTCATTGTCGCATCAAATACCGCGACGACGTCGTTGCCATCCACCGTAATACCAGGGATACCAGCGCCTTTGGCTTTTTCTGAGAGAAATTCTGCAGCACATTGCAAACTGCGCGGTACGGAGATCGCCCATTGGTTATTGTTCACCACAAAGACTAATGGGATGTTCCAAGCGCCCGCACAGTTAATGGATTCAAGGAAGTCGCCTTTGGAAGTGCCGCCATCACCGCACATCACCAAAGCCGCATCGTGATTGCCTTGGATTTTCAGGGCTGCTGCAACACCAACGGCATGGGTACACTGAGTTGCGATTGGGACACAGAAGGGGAGATCTTTGCTAGGAAAAGGGCTGCCTTCAGGAGCGAAGTCGCTGCCGCGTTCATCGCCTCCCCAGTATTGCAGGTTCTTCTCCATTCCTATACCACGACACCACATGGCTGGCATATCGCGATAGTAGGGAACAAACACATCACTGGCTTTTAGCGCTCTGCCTACCGCTATCCCAACGGCTTCCGAGCCAAGGTGTGATGGGTAGGTACCTAATTTACCAGTTCGTTGCAGGGCAACGGCTTTGTTATCGTAGGTGCGAGTTAATACCATGTCTTGGTAAAACCCGACTAATGTTTCGAGATCAGCCCAGTTGGGTAGTTGGCTGACGAGGTTCCCATCATGGTCGATAAACCGATGCATGGGTAATGCCTGAACGTTCATCTCAAGCTCCTTTTGACGCTGCGGGTCTTTTGGACTGCAGCTGCTCATTATTTCGATCTCAGCCTGTATGGGTACTCAGGCTTTGATATCAGCGCAAAAGGTCATACCTAGGATTGCAGTTGTTTTGATAGTTATCGACGCTTTTGGTGCTCGTCTCTCTAACAAAAGTGTGTTCTGGTAAACACAAGGCGTCATTTATTACTGCTGTTTACACCGCCTAATCCAGTGATGAATCTTGGTATAACCAGATACAGTAAGTGTAAACAAATTGTTAAATTATGCTTTAATTTGAGTTGTAACCCACAGTAAAGTTTCGCTTACACCGTACTTTTCTAGGATAAAACACTGCTTTTTTGAATTGTACGTTTTTGAAGTTGAAGGGAATCACTGAGTTTGACAGGAAATTTGTAATAAAATTATGCTGTAAAATTCGACAGGTTGAGTGATTTATCAACCATATTCGTGCAGATCCAGTAACACGTTAATCTCTCCGTCACGCTTTGACGATAGATTTGAATTTGTCGCTTCCCTCGATAGTTGAATGCAGGTAGTGTGGCGACTAATGAAAGTCAGTGATACGCATGGAGAAGTTATGTACCACATTCATGTTTACTTCCCGCTTCAGCAGCAGGATAAAGCTCAAGCCTTGAATGAGATCATTCGTCAAGAACGCCAAGATGTTTTGCGCGTTTTCCCTTTAGTGTGCAAGTTGGTTGGTCCACATAAGATGCCGATGTTTGAGCTGCATGTTGAATCGATAAGTGATGAGTTTATCGCATGGCTTGATACCATCCGTGGCGGTTTTTCGGTTCTGATTCATCCAGTCAGTGACAACGAGCTGCGTGATCATACCGAGCGTGCGATTTGGTTAGGTCGTGAGCTTGGCGTGTTTGAAGAAAAGCTCGAAGCATAATTCGTTTGGGTAGACCGTTTCTTTCCCTCCTGTTTGGTCTATCCAGATTCAGCAATTCCGTCCATCGTGTGCTAAACCTTAATAACGGTAGTGATAAAGTAGTCGCTGCCGTTTTAAGTACATTTATGATGTTTAACAATGCATTAAAACAAGATTAAGCACAAAAACAGGGAAGTGCAGTTTACGACCCCAACGCCATTGGCAGTGGAAAAGGACATTTCTGGAGGGGAAAGGGTATGCTTACAATACTCTTAGTATCACTTGCGCTGTATATTTTCTGGTTGTTGTTTCGTAACGGTCCTGCGTTTGCAGAGCGAGTGCCGAACAAAAAACGTAACTGGGTCGGACCCACGTCAAATCAAAAAGAATGGCAGGGCTATTGCTCCGAGGTCTTTCAGCCATTCAGTTCTCAAACTACCTTCTATGCCATCGCTTATTTTGCCAATTTTGTCGCTGCGGCAAACGCCATTTCTTGGTCGATCGTGTACGAGGGCGATTATTCCGTCATCATCAGTCGCTTCGGTAGCTATTTCATTCTCAACACGCACGATGCCTTGGTGATTTCTGGGTTCGTCGCACTGGCGTGTTTCATCATTAATTGGCAAATGGCGGTACACTGCGCGGGGATCATGAGCCAGTATTTGGTGCGAATCTTAATCATCAATCGTACGCGCTTCGTTGCGATCAGTTTGGTGTTCTGCAGTTACTTTGCTTACCTGCTGACTGTCGGCATTTTCTGGTTGTTCCACGATGGATACTCCATTTGGCACGGGCTTACGCTTACTCCGGTATTTCTGTTGTTGGCTTTGTTGCTTGCGGTTGTATTGCCATCAATGAAGAAAGAACCTGCCGAGAAAGAGTAAGCGACACTTATTTCATTGAGTTGCGGTAGTAATTCCACTGAGGTTGAGGTAGGATTGCCGACCTTTTTTCGTCAGTGGGAGGACTTATGTATATCGGCTTTGACTACGGCACCGCGAACTGTTCGGTGGCGAAAATGGAACAAGGTGAACCGCAACTTTTAAACCTTGAAGGGAATAGCCCTTACATTCCTTCCACCCTTGCTGCACCAACGCGTGAATCGGTGTCTGAACACTTGTTCCGCCATCGCAGCATCAAACCTTTCGATCAGGTTGGTGAGCAGGTTTTGCGTCGCGCGATTAACCTTAATCGTGAGGAAAGTATTGAACTTGAGCCAGAAGACATGGCGTTTGGTCAAGCGGCATTGAATCGCTACTTGGAAGATCCTCGCGATATCTATTACGTGAAGTCACCAAAGTCTTTCCTCGGTGCTTCTGGTCTGCGTGATGTTCAGCTGAGTTTCTTTGAAGATCTGGTTTGCGCCATGATGGACAACATCAAATCGCAAGCAGAGAACAGCGCGCAGCAAATTATTACTGATGCAGTGATTGGTCGTCCGATCAACTTCCACGGTCGTGGCGGTGAGACGGCAAACATTCAAGCGGAAGGCATTCTTTTAAGAGCAGCAAAACGTGCTGGGTTTCAGAACATCGAATTCCAATTTGAACCGGTAGCCGCAGGTCTGGAATACGAAGCAACGCTAACCGAAGATAAAACCATATTAGTGGTCGATATCGGTGGTGGTACGACAGACTGTTCTTTGATTCAAATGGGACCGTCTTGGCGAGGTAAAGCCGACCGTACAGCAAGTCTGCTGGCGCACAGTGGTCAGCGTATTGGTGGTAACGATTTGGATATCGCCTTGGCGTTCAAACAACTGATGTTCCCATTCGGTATGGAGAGCAAGATGGAATCGGGCATCATGATGCCAACCACGCAGTTCTGGAACCCAATTGCGATCAACAATGTGGAAGCGCAGAGCGATTTTTACTCACGTGAAAACTTATCGGCGTTGAAACTGCTGCACAAGCAAGCGCAAGAGCCTGAGAAGCTGGCTCGTTTGTTAGAGGTTTACCACGAGTCGCTGGGCTACAACATCGTGCGTCGCGCAGAAGAAGCCAAAGTCGCGTTGTCTGACCAAGCGTCTTACCGTGCGGGCATTAATTTGTTGTCTGAGTTGATTGAAGTCGATGTTCAACGTGATGAGATGATCGAAGCGATTGAATCACCGAAGAATAAGATGACGGCTTTGGTTATCGAAGCGGTAGAGCAAGCCGGCGTGAAACCGGATGCGATCTTTATGACAGGTGGTTCGGCACGTTCGCCTATTTTGCGTGATGCAGTGCAGACAGTATTGCCAAACATTCCAGTGGTGAGTGGCAACTACTTTGGTTCGGTCACTGCTGGTCTAGCGCGCTGGGCAGAGGTTTGCTTTAAGTAAGACTGAGTTAGCTGTTATTAGATTCCTGATCTCGCCTAGGCTCGTCGGAATGACGAGGCTGGAGTTTGGCTGATGTGTTGCACTAAGCCACTCAAACTTTGACAGAAGACTAAATAGGGTCATTCCCTAGAGCGAGGAACGAGCGAGTAGGGAATCTCTAAAGTGCACATCAGTACAACCAAAGGTGCACACGACTAGAATCATAGGTACCAAAAGCAAAAGAGCCCGCTGAAGTAGCGGGCTCTTTTTGTTTAAGCGATTAATGATGGTGCGTGTGCTTTTCCATGTGGTCTTTCTTCTCAACCGCCATTTCTACTTCCACTTTACCTGCTTTTTTGAACGTCAAAGTCACAGGGAAACGGTCGCCTTCTTTCAGCGTTTGGGTTGGGTTGAAGATCATGAGATGGAAGCTGCCTGGCTTGAATTCCACTTTCTGCTGAGGCTCTACCACAACTTCATCAATCTTAATCATCTTCATCATGCCGTCTTCTTTCGTGTGAGTATGAATCTCCACACGGTCAGCAATCGGTGTTGAAGCCGCAATCAGCGCGTCATCGGCGTCACCTAGGTTACTTAACTGGAAGAAACCGCCAATCACAGGGGCATTTGGTGGCGCTTCACGGCTCCAAGGATGATCGATGTGAATCTTGCCTGCTTCGTATTCGTGAGCAAGGCTGAGTGGGCTTGCCAATAAAGCGACAAGAGCGATGGCTGTGGTTTTCATCAGTTTGATCATTTGTGTTTTCCTTTTTAAATCTGGCTGTTCTCTATCGGTTCTTCGATAGGATTAATACGTTATGTTTATTTACCGACTACTTCGTTGAGTATTTAGGTGTGGAAAACACAAGGCGGAGACTGCTTGGGCGCTACGTATTTGTAAACTTTTCTTCCGCAAGCTGCGAAATGATAGGGAGTGAAAACGTGCTTGGTGCGTCTTAACCAAGAGAGCGTGGTCAGATACAGACCGAACGCGATAGCGATAAAGAATTGCGCCGCTTGTAATAATGGACATTCAAACTGAAAGCCATCGTGCAGGTTAAGATCTTGAACAAATTCAGAATTGGGCAGTGCGTTGGCTTCAATCAGTTCGTTAATATCCACCCATTTAAAGCCATCAGCGGTACACAGCAACACCTTTTCATCTTGAACTTGGTTTAGCCAGTTTTCGCTGTGGATTTGCGTAGGATTCAGTGCCGCAGTCGACGTTAGGTACAGCTGAAACAGCACAGCAATGATGATCATGACTGCGCTTATCGCTTTCTTTCCATGCTGTGTTCTGAGTGTGTCCATACGACTTTTTATTATGAAGCGGAGATACGCTAATTGGCTGTAAGACTATGTTTCGGCGCAGGATAGTAACAAACGAACATTAAATTGTAATCGCGAGTTTATAAAAAGGTGATGTGAGTGTGTTTTATTTGTTTTGCGGTTTTTTATTCTGAGAACACATATCGCAAAGATTTATCGTTCCGGAAGCTTTCAAACCTATTGGTGTGCTGAATGTCGCAAATTGAGCTGGTGATTTTGCGTGCTAGAATCGCACTGATTCAATTCAAACTGATTATCTATTCCTCACTTGTTTTCCATTAACGGAATTATGACAGTAATTTAATAAAGGATACGGTATTCTCCGCACCTTTGTAGTTGCTTGAAGCGCCCGTCACATAAGGGTTGCGGAATCTTAAGAAATTTCTCCAATGAAATACGAACAACAGATCGGATATCGATATCCTAAAGGTCGATTTGCTATGGTGAGCGTGTACGCGTTTACTGGCGCTGCGATTTTAGCATCGACTATTTTTTCTCTTTTATTGTTTTTGTCGATTGACGAAAACCCAATGATGCAGGCGCTATTTGGCGGTCTGGCAATCATCTTTGAAGCGGGCAAGTTTTACGCTTGGTATGAATACGGTGAGCGTCGTGCACACAGAAACTACACCGGAGCCCTAACGGCGTTAGTTTTCTATTTGGTGCTTGCCGCTATTTCTATCGGCGGCAGTATCGGTGGCATCAACAGTGCGACCAACAGCGCCCAAAGTCATATCTCTGTAGAACAAGCGAAAGTGGAAGCCTACAACCGTCAGATTGCGTCAATCGATAAGCAGATTGAACTGAACAACATGGCGGCGCAAAAGTACATCGAGATGGAGCGTATCGCAACTGGCGTAACGCGCATTCAAGAGCAGAACAAGAAGCTACGTGAAGAGCAACAACGTTTAGCAACAGAGCGTGATAGCTTACCGCCAGTGGCGCAAGGTTCGGTGATTGGTTTGATCGACAGCTTAGCGAAAGCATTTGGAACGACTTCTTCTCAAGCGCAGTTGGGCTTGGTGGTGTTCTTATCTATCTTGTTGGATTTCTTTGCTGCTTTCTTTGTGGGTTTGATTGGTGAAGAGAATCGCTTCCGCCATTTCTTCCGTCGTAACGGCGGGATAACGCTCGCAAACGTTCGAGATATTGACCCAGAGCCAGCGGGATACTTGCCTCATATCAAAGAGGAAGCCGAGCCTGAAGCGCAACAAGAGCTTGAACCAGAAGACCCAAAAACGTTATTAGAGCAGGTGAGTGACGCGTTAAAAGGTCACCAAATTACTTGCACCAAAAAAGCAGTGGCGAAGCAGTTCAGACTTTCGGCAGAAGAGGTCGACAAAGTGTTTGAAGAACTAGCTAAACTTGGTTTAGTCGGTAAGAAAGCCAACCACCATTACCACTGGATTGGTCAGACCGAAGTGGCTTAAGCATCGCGAACGAAAAACAAAGGAGCGTCCAGATGGACGCTCTTTTCATTTACTCTAAACCGATATTTCACCAATCGACTCACTTCAGGCTGACGATTAATCAGTGATGATCTTCTTGGTTGTGTTTTTAATAGGTTTCTTCTCTTTCTCTGGCATTGCAGCGTCGACGACCTTACCTGCAAGTCCTTCCTCGGGTAGCGCGTCTTTACCGGCTTCTACCGTGCTGTCTTTTAAGGCTTCTTTTGGTGTGCATCGACCACCGACTCCCACTACCGCTTTAGTGGCTGTTGCTTTGGCTGCTTTTTCTGCGTCACAGTCTGGGTCCAATACGCCAGCATCCGCAGAGGTTGCGCCAAATAGGAGGAGAAGTAAGGCAAGGTTACGTTTGCTCATTACAGTTACCGTCTTCATGTCAACATGGATTAAGTGTAACTGAGTGATATGAGTTTGCAGGAAAAGAAAAGTGCCGCAGACGCGACACTTGTGAGTTTCTGTTGTAATTTCGGAGCCTTAGTCGTTCGCGACCTCGATTTCTCTTGCGATATTTTGATCGTTTACAACTACACCATCAACTTCAATAGTCGCACCGTCTAAGTTCGCTTCTTGTACGCCATTAAGCTGAGTATTGGTATCAATCACAACCGTTTTGGTTTGGAATTCTGGTCCATGATCGTTTTGGCAAGCAAGCACGAAAGTTCGGGAGTTTGCGTCGTAACTGTTTACTAAGCCTGTGCACTCAAAAGACTCTAATCGCTCTGATGTATTATCGTTGTTTGTTGCCGCGAAACTGCTTGCTGAAATACAAGCACCGAAAAGCATAATTAGAGGTAGTGTCATTTTACGCATTGTTAATCCCTCATTTGGTCATACGTATCTGTGGTGAAAATTGAAAAGAAAAGACGATACGAGAAAGGGAAGAAGCACCACAGCGGAGTCGGTGCTTCTTAGTTGTGTTTGTTGTATTTATATTGACTTAGTCGTCAGATTCCCAAGGCTCAATCTCAAGTGCAACATTTGTGTTATTGATGATAGTACCTTCCACTTCTACATGTTTATTAGCGATGTTTGAAAATGACAGACCATCTTCAAACATTGTTTTGCTATTTACGACCACGCTAGAGTTATCGATAGTTTGGTTTAAATCATTCCAACAATGATCGATGTCGAAAGTTGCGGTGTCCACGCCGTTAATTTTGTGGTTTGCTACCCAGCCAGAACATTCGAACTCATTAACGTTCCAATCTTCTTCGTTATCATCTGCCCAGTCTGGCTTTTCAAACTCGACATGAGTTGCAACCGGGGTGTTCAATGTTCCCATGACAGAAGTCACTTCAACTTCAGAGCCGACGGCTAGATTGGCGATCAACGCTGGGTTACAAGGTGCGTCATCATCATTTTGGAAGCAAGTTTTGCCATCAATGATAAATGTTCCGCGGTAGTTAAGCTCGAAGGCGCTCTGGTCTTGGTTTACCCAAGTGATGATACCTTCAACATCATTTTCTCCTTGTAGTTGGTTGTAGCTTTCAACTTCAACTAACGAGGCATGAAAAACGTTGCCATTGAAAGAGCCTTCTGCTTCCACCCATTGACCCACTTGTAGATCCGCAATGCGGTCATAAGCGACAGTCACATTTGCACCAAGTTTGAATTCTTTCTTATTAAGGTCAATGCTTGAAATTCGACCTTCAACTTCATCTTGATCAGACAAGCTGGTTTCAAATTTTACGACTGAAAGTACTTTGTATTGGTTGTTCGCCCCAGGTAGAGACGACACCATTACCCAGTCACCACTGTCAATATCAGAGTTAATGAGTTCTGGATAGACAAGTTCAAAACCATTGATGGTGAACTTGCCCGCGTTTTTGTCGATGATCTTAATGTGACCAGTCATGGTTGGTTCTAGTGTTACAACAACGGGTGCACTAGACGATTTTTCCTGACCAGAACCAACTTGAACCATCATGTTAGGCTTCACCGAAGCAAGGTTGGTTTGTTTACCACCATACATAACTTCTGATACGCGGTAAGTGTAGCCATTTACTGTGATTGAACTGTTTTCACTACTTACAGACTCTACGGTACCGATAGCCGCACTTGGTTTCGCTACAGGTTGAGTTGTAGAGTTATCGCTACCTCCAGACCCACCACAACCTGATAATGCCAAACCCACTGCCGCTACAAGCGCTAATTTTTTCATGATATCGACCTATTTTGAAAGCTTATTTATGAATTTGGTTGTATCTTATGGCGCTTATCGTGAAGTGTTCGTGAAGAAACGTGAGCCTATGAAAATATTAATTGTCGATGATAATCACAATGTTTCAGAAACTATTGCGGATTATCTAGAGCTCGAAGGAATGACGATAGATTGCGCTTACCATGGAGAGGCTGCGCTAAATTTAATTCAAGAAAATCATTATGATGTCATCATTATGGACATCATGATGCCAAAACTTGATGGCATCAGTACAGTCGAGAAACTCCGTCGTGAGCAACTTTGTGGTACCCCAATTTTGTTCTTGACCGCCAAAGATACTCTCGATGATAAAGTCGCGGCATTCAATGCTGGTGGTGATGACTATTTGATGAAGCCATTTGCCATGCAAGAACTTAGCTTGAGAGTACATGCATTAGCCAATCGAGGTCCAAGGCAAGATATTGGCACGTTAAAGTTTGCAGACATAAGCTTAGATGTGAGAACCGATGAAGTGACTCGCAATGGTAAACACATCAAACTCAGCCGCATTCAAACTAAAATTCTAAAGCTGCTTTTAAAGCGCGCGCCTGCAGCGGTGTCTCGTACCGAAGTCATTGATAATGTATGGGGTGATGAGCCTCCAGGCAGCGATGCATTGAGAAGCCATATTTATGGTTTAAGAACGGCACTCGACAAGGGTTTTGATGATTCCAGACTAGAGACGATTCATGGACAAGGTTACCGACTTAAAGCATAAAGAATACCCAAGTATTTATCGCA
The DNA here is from genome assembly GCF_027587135.1 of Vibrio sp. MM46. Classification (NCBI taxonomy): domain Bacteria; kingdom Pseudomonadati; phylum Pseudomonadota; class Gammaproteobacteria; order Vibrionales; family Vibrionaceae; genus Vibrio; species Vibrio sp. MM46. Next base: position 34,985 of record NZ_JAPPTO010000030.1, on the reverse strand, counting down.
AGATCCGCTGGGGATTCGGTTTAATGACCTTTGCGATGTTTACCTTATTTTGGTCGTTAATTTATGTAGCGGAGAACAAACTCGAAGTACTGAGCTTACACCACTGGTTAGATACAGAGGTAGAGCTGTACCAAGAGAACTTCCAAAACATGGGGTGGGATGCGCCGCTTCCTAACGTTCTAGAATTTGATTCTTATTGGAGTGAAGCACCAACGCCGGAGTGGCTGTTGTCTTTCAAGTTTCCCGGTTTCTATGAATACCTTTTAGGCGAGGAGGATAAGCATTTTGTCGTGTTTGATCACCCGTCTGGTAAGGGCTTGATGTACATTGTCTTTCAAGATGACTCGGATGACTACTTGGATGAATACGAAAGCTCGCTGCACCAATTCACATTCTTTTTAGGTGGATTGTTTTCTTTGATCATGGTTGGCTACGGTGTCTATATGGTGCGCATTTTGTCGCGTCCACTTGCCAAGATTGAAGACAAAATAGGGCGAATGCCACCTGACCAACCGGGTTTCGATGTGGATACCAAATTCAGCGAGACTCGTCATATTGAACAGACTCTGTTAGATAGTAAAAATGAAATCGCAGGGTATTTTCGTCGTGAGCAAGAGTTTAGTCGCTTTGCTTCTCACGAACTGCGCACGCCCATTATGGTTATTAAGGGCTCAACAGACATTTTGGCTCGCGTACCGGATCAACCGCCCATTGCTCACAAAGCTATCACACGTATGCAATCGGCTTGTGAGGAAATGAGAGTGTTAACGGAAGCCTTCTTACTATTGGGTAAGGAGAAGGTAGAGCCGCAACACTATGCCGATCATGCGTTAACCACATGCTTAAAACAGCAGTTAGCTGAGCTTGCACCTCTATTTGCTAAACAGGGAGCAGAATACAACCTGAGCGAAAATGAGAGTGGGCTCGTTCATGCCCCAGAGAGTTTTGTGACGATTGTAATTAATAACCTGATCAAAAATGCGTTTAGCTACAGTATTGGCGATATTGAAATCGTGTTGATAGGCACGCAACTTACGATTGTTAATCGACACGATGGTAATGAAACCTACAATGCAGGTTATGGTTGTGGCTTAGTTATTGTCGAACGTATTTGTGAGCGCATGAGTTGGCCATTTGAACTGGATGATGATGGCGTAAGGTTTACCGCTACGGTTGATTTTCGATCGTAAAGTCATCAGATCATTAAATTCCGGTAACACACTCATAAACGGTTAGTTGTAAAGCCAGAGCCTCGACTCTGGCTTTTTTGTTCCTAACTGCCAGTGAAACAAGAAAAAATCTCGATTTGAATTAGACTCATAATAGTAAAAATGAAACCCAAGGAATGGTTATGCTCTCTTATCAGGTCAGCCGAAGTATCGAAATCGAAAAGACGCAAAGTGAAATCATCGATTATCTGAAAGATTTTACCCATTGGCCCGAATGGTCACCATGGATAATTTTGGAACCGGATTGCGAACTTACGTACAGCGAAGAACAAGGAAAAGTTGGCTCAGGATATCAATGGAATGGTAAACGTATAGGTACAGGGGCAGTGGTACTGGAAAGTACACAAGAGCATCGCCTTGATATGGAGTTACACTTCTTTCGACCATTTAAAAGTCAGGCGAAAGTGACATTGGTTGTGACGCCGTCACAGAAGGGGTGTACAGTAGAATGGATGATGCAATCCCGTGTACCTTGGTTTTTATTCTTCCTTAAGGGGATGTTTAAATCCATGATTGAAATGGATTATGATCGCGGTTTACGTATGCTAAAAAGCCAGTTGGAAACCGGGCAAGTCTTATCTCAACTCAAAGACCTCGGTTCCCGGAAACAAAACGAAGTCAGCTACATTGGCTTGGCTGGGGCAGGAACTATTTCAGAGATTGGTCCTGTTATGCAGCAGCATGTCGAACGCTTGTTTGAAATGGCAGAAAAAGAAAACCTCCCCGTTACTGGAGAGTTGTTTTGCTACTACCTTTCGATGGACATGAAGCGTGGTTATTTTGAGTTTATCACGTGCTTACCAGTACAAGCAGGAGTCGTGGCGAGTGGCGAGTTTGTTGCTGGAACTATCCCCGCCAGTGATACTTATGTCGTTGAACATAAGGGCGAATACTGGTTCTTAGGTAACGCGTGGTCATTGGTGATGAACCTAACGCGACAAAATGGCATTAAAGTGAAAACCAAGCCGTTAGGGATCGAACGCTATATGAACAACCCCAATGAGACAGAGAAAGCAGATTTGTTGACTGAGGTAATTGTCTTCAAGAAATGATGTGCGTTGTAAAAGTATGAAGAAACACCATGTTTCAATCCAACTGCATGATAATATTGATTAATCAATTAGAACGATAACCAAGTTGATGAGTGCGATGCTCAAGTACCTCTCAGTTACTTGGATAAATAGCACCATCGCATTATGTCATGGATGAGATATGAAACTTAAATATTCCCTAATTACTGCCTGCTTATTTGCGTCTACTTCTTATGCGGATGAAGCCCCTAAAAACATCATCTACATGATCGGTGATGGCATGGGACCTGCTTTTACGACTGCATATCGTTACTACCACGATGATCCAAGTACAGAAGAAATAGAACCAACAGTATTTGACTCAATTTTAGTCGGTATGGCGAAAACCTATCCAGACGATGCTACTTATGTCACTGACAGCGCTGCGAGTGCAACGGCATTGAGCACAGGGGTCAAAAGCTACAATGGTGCGATTGCGGTTGATGCTGAGAAGAAGCCAATTAAGACAATGTTAGAGATGGCAAAAGAGCAGGGTATGACGACGGGGCTTGTCGCAACCTCGCAGATCAATCACGCTACCCCAGCGAGTTTTGCCGCACATAACGAATCACGCCGAAACTATGATGAAATCGCCAATGATTACGTCGACAATAAAGTGGATGATCAATTGCCAGTCGACTTGTTACTCGGAGGTGGTGTCCGTTATTTCGAACGAGATGATCGTAACTTAGTTGAAGAGTTTAAAGAGCAAGGGTATCAGTATATTACGGACTTCAAACAACTTCCGGCGTTGCAAACCTTACCTGCTCTTGGCTTGTTTGCAGATAAAGCATTTCCGTTCGCATTGGATGAAAACCCAACTCGATTGCAAGTGATGACCAACAAGGCGTTGTCCTTACTTCAACGCCAAGATAACGGCTTTTTCGTCATGATTGAAGGCAGTCAAATAGATTGGTGTGCTCATGCGAACGACATTGCATGTGCGATGGCAGAAATGAATGACTTTGCAAAATCAATTGAACTGGCAAAAGCTTATGTTGATGCTCACCCAGATACGCTTTTAGTCGTTACGGCGGACCACTCCACGGGTGGTTTAACCCTCGGCGCTAATGGTCAGTATTTATGGGATACAGAAGCGATTAAGGGCGTTCATACTACAGCGTGGCCGTTGGCGATGTCTTTGGCCAAATCTCACGATATGATCGCGACGTGGAATGAGTCCGTAGATTGGGCATTAACTAAAGATCAAAGCCGACAACTGGCATACGCAAAGTTGAGTGAAGAGCCAGCTAAAGCGCTTTACAAAGAAGTGAAGGATATTATCAATAAGAAGAGTTATACCGGCTGGACGACGAAAGGACATACCGCAGTCGATGTTCAGGTCTTCGCTTATGGTAAAGGCTCTGAGCAGTTTATTGGTTCGCAAAACAATACGGATATCGCTAAGAAACTAATCAACTTTATTCAATAATGGATGGGTGTCGATTGATAGCTTCTTGGGAGCGAAGTTGTTGTAAAGTTGATAGTTTTACGTGCTTCTTCATTTCTTAAAAAAAAATACCTCAGCGATTGCTGAGGTATTTTTTGATTAAAAGCCAACTTCTCTTGCTAGAGAATTATTGTGCACGGTATTTACCGCTGTTTAGTTCAATTTTAGACGCTTTTACGCGACTGTCAGCGTTCAGATAGTCACTGATGCCCAAAAGGTCTTGTCCTTCAGAGGCTTTGAATACCGCTGACTCGCCCTGAGCGAAAACAACTTCAAGTTTGAGTTCTTTTGCTACTGCTTTAGCGTCTGCTGGATTTTTTACCGTGACAAAGATAAGGCCGGTTGCTTTTGATACATTGCTAAATGCATTCTTAAACACCTCGTCACCTGCATGCAATTCAGCGGCTTCTGAAAGGTTGTCGACAGACAGTTTACGGTAATCTTGACCGTTAATTTCTACTGCATCAGACGCGATGAACAAGTCTGGTGTTGGTTGCTCCGCTAATTGTTGCTCTGCTTGTACGGCAGTTGCCAACGTTGATAGAGCCAAAATCGAAAATGTCATAAATTTCATGTGAATGACTCCTTAGTGACCAAAGATACGCATAGACCAGTTCTTGATAACGCCTGGCTTAGCATTGTTCGCCATCGGTACATCATAGATAGCTGAAGAATTGAAATATGCAATGAATGAGAACACTTCATCACCATTAGTATCGATAGCGCGTAGCGTCCATTCACCTTTCGCGTTTTCACCATAGAAGTGGTTCGAAAGCATCAGTTGGTTCTCGTAACCCGCAATGCTTGGATCCAGTGATTGTCCAACCAGACCGTTGCGAGGCGTTTGTAGAACAGAGCGAGTGCCTGATGGAGAGATCAGCTCGATTGCCAAATCTGGTAGACGTGAGTGCTCCAGTGTTAGCTTCACTTGAACCGATTCAACCGTAATGTCATCAGTAACAGCAATGGCTGATGCTCCGCCCGCTAGACTTGCGTCTGGAACACTGACTTCTGTCGAGTTGCTTGCCCAAGGCGTAATGATTTGTGCTGGCAGAACATTGTTTGTCATGCGTGCACGTTTCATTGCTTCGTCTAGGTTTACAGCACCAAAGCCATAGAACGTATGGAAATTAACGCCAGCTGCGTTCGTCTGCCATGGAGAAATCGCTTCATAGCTAACAACTTCGCCTTGATTATTGACGAACTCAAGTGGCACTCCTGGGTGATCTTCGTCTGTCACACTTGCTGTTTCTGCAAGTAACGCACGAACGTCACGAGCAGTCAGTGCGTGGTTAGTTGACATGATGGCAGCAATGGCACCTGAAGTGTTTGGCGCTGCAGATGAGGTGCCATTCATTGTGCTGGTGTAGTTACAGTTTGGATCTTGCTCTGTACCACCATGGAGACCGTTAATACCAAGATCAGCACTGGTGTTTTGACCTTGTTCACAACCCATCAAGTCGGTGGTGACCATTGCTGGGAAATCTTGACCGTATTCACCAGCAGGCGCTGCAACCCAAACGTTTGAACCCACTGAAGAGTAACTTGCGCGGGTACCATCAGCACGCAAAGCGCTGGTTACTAAGTTGTAGTAATTTGAGTTGTCATAAGACTGCACTGCGTTGTGCATAGGTAGTCCTTTGTTGCCACCGCCAGTAAAGAAGTCACCCGGTAATACAAAGAATCGACCCGTATTGAAGTAACGATAGCCGTTACCTGCTGATTTTACGAACACGGCTCCGCGACCCCAAGCGTTATTCTCGCTGACGTCTTTCATCACATCCACTTCCAATTTGAACTGTGGATCGTTTTCATCGAAAGCAATTGGGGAAAGAGGGCTAAAGCCGTAGCTTTGGTTGAATACACGAACATCGCTTGTTGACGCATCTGCACCGTGAGAAATCAACCAACCTTCAAGAGTTTGGTTTGCGAGCCAGTTAAAGCCCATAAGAGAAGAGCGAGAAGCGACACCGCGAACCCCTTCGCCATTGTTACCAACGGCACTGATCAGACCGGCAACCGCGGTACCGTGACCATTTGCGTCTACCGGATAATCAGATGGGAAAGGAGAGTCTTCGATGAAGTTTCGGCTACCTGTGACTACGTTACCTGCAAGATCTGGGTGATCGATCTGTACGCCTGAGTCAATGACCGCAACCTTAACGCCAACACCAGCAATGCCCATTGCTTGAGTGAGTGTTGTGTTTAGGTCGTTACCGGCAACCGCAGGGTTCGCTGCAAACGCAGTTTGTCCGGTGTTGTTTAGGTGCCATTGCTCAGAATAGAGCGGATCGTATGCCGAGACGGCAGGTGAAATGCCTACTGCTAGCATCGCAACGAATAGGCGATTAATGCGTGTTTCCATTTGTGACCTCATGTCTTTGTTTGGAATTTTTCTTCCTGTTCGGTACTCCTTTAAACAGGTCTAAACAAAGCTAGCGGTTAAAAATGGAGACGAAAACTGTTTACATCTTATTTACTTTTGTTTTTCGACGCACGACAGTATCTTAGTGTTAACCACTTGAAGGTACGTAAGATTCTAGATATTTGGTGAAAATATAGCGTGTTTGAAAAGCAGGAATATTAGTGTAATTTCCTGCTTTTTATGGAATGGGGTGATTTATATGGCAGGTTGTATGGTTGCCTCAGGTTCTGTAGGGGCTTTCTCTTTACGAGACAACAGACCGTCAACCACTTTCTCAATGTAGAGTTGCTTATATTGTTGGTCACACCAACGCTTGTTCAAACCTCGACGGTTGAACTCAGCACCAATCGCAACACGTGTTTGGTTTGAAGCGCGATTGTAATACAAGGTCTCACACAACTGCATGTTACTCATCTGTTGAGCGTATACGTTGACGCTGCTGCTTCTCATCCCAAGTTGTGCAGCTTGTTGGTTGCTGCATGCTGCTAAAAACAAAGGCGCAATCGCAGCAAAAATCCATGTTTTCTTCATTGTTCTGCTCTATGACGTCGAGTGAATCTTGTACTGGTTACGACCAGCTTGCTTTGCATCATACAGAGCTTGGTCAGCAGCGAAAAACCACTTATCCCACTCTTGTTTGATGGTTTGCGCGCTTAATTCATTAACCGCGCCAAGAGAGATTGTCGCGCCCATGGAGTCAGAGTCAACCTCTAGGTTGTTGTTTTCAACCGCAAGTCTCAAACGGTCCAATGTTTTTGCACAGTCGTCGGCATGGCTAATTTCGAAGAGAAGCACAAACTCTTCACCGCCCCAGCGAACCAGCAAGTCGCCAGAACGTGTCGCTTCATCGAGTATTCGTGCCACATGCATCAACATTTTGTCGCCCAAATCATGACCATATTGGTCGTTGAACACTTTAAAGTAATCAATATCGATGATCGCGAGAGCAAATCGACGACTTGGGCTTCTGCGCGCCATATTATCGAGCCAGTTCGGTAAGAAGCGGCGATTGTGTACCTTAGTTAATGGGTCCGTTGTGTTCTCTTGTGCAAGTACTTCATTGATTCGGTTCATCTGCCTGATATAACGGAACAACCAAAAACCAATGACGGCGACAACAAAGAAGTAGAAGATTTCGCGATAACGCTGCGACTCCAGTTCAGAAGCTTGCAAAGCATTCTTAGCCTCTAAAAGAGTCAGTTCTTTTTGTGCCAGTTTCGCTTCCAAATCGAGTTTGATATTAATCATCTCGTCGCCATGAATATGATTTTCAAAGCTCTTTTCTAGATTGCGGAGAAGCTCTAATGCGTTGAATGCTTCTTCGAAATGCTTAAGCTGTTGGTTTGCTCGGATAAGAACTAAATACAGATCCATTTTTTGTTTGGTCTCTGCACTTGCTGTTTCACTTAACCCTTCTAGGGCGAGATTTGCACTCTTTATCGCTTGCTCGAACTTACCATCTTGAAGATAAGCTTCTGAAAATGCTTCATAGCATGCTGCTTTCATGCCTTTTAGGTTTTGTGGATTGGGTAAATCTAAACAAGCTTGCGCCAACTGATAGGATTCTTCCATTTTCCCAAGCGTGCTGAGTAGCTGGGATAGGTTAGATACCGAGTTATGCTTAATTCTAACTGACCCTGTCGCCATTGATAGTTTGGCTGCTTCTTCGAAGTAACGCTCAGATTCCTCGTACTTTTCCATCCCAAAGTTAATGACACTCAAGTTTGCGTACATAATGGCTAAGAAAAGGCTATTGTCGTACTTCTCTTGGCTGTTTAAATAGCCTTTTAATGCTTGGTCTAGATAAGTCTTTGCACGATCCCAATCTGATAATTCCATATACAGAGAGGCAATGTTGTTGAGCGTCATCGCGATTTGAATTTCGAACTCTGAATTTTCCAACAAGTCATAAGCAGTTAGATAGTGTTTTAGACTTGTTTGTACCTGAGAGCGTTGAACTTCGGCATTTCCCAACCAACGGTAGGCGCGTCCTTGAAGGGAGTTATAGCCAATTTTTCGAGAGATATTAATAACGTCATGAAGAAGAAGTTCACCTTGCCAGACTTCATCGGCCTCCACCAATTCTACTGCTTGATTCAGTTTTGCCTCGGCAATAACCCACTGCAAATTATGAATGGTACCGAATTCGACTAGGTTTGGGATTTTAGGTAGAGGAACACCTTCATAACGCTCAAGATAAATACGAGCAAAATAATACAGAGCTTGGGATTCTGGTGAGGCGTCTTTAGGTAGTGAAAGTTCACTGGATTTAATTGATCGCGGTTTGCCGATGGAGTCAAAGTAGAACTCAAGCATCGGATAATCGTCTTTAGCGATATGGTGCCTTAGGTAACTCTCTTTGTTTGGTTGTTCAGAGGCAAAGCTAGAAGACAGACAAAGTGTACTTAGGACAATCGGAAAAATAGTTCGTAACGTTTTAAGCGGGAAAAGCATTAGTTTGGTGATAAGAGCTGACTCTTATAATTGAAACACATGTGAAGTCTATCACTTATTCTGAGTGATTACCCATAGATTTAGGCAGTCTATCTATGCTTGTAAAACCTTTATCAGATCAATGTTTGTAGAGGGTTGACATTACGGGAATTTAAAAAACGAAGGACTTTGGAGAAAGGAGAGAGTCGGCTGATGAACCCTAACCAGATACAAACGAACTGAAGTTGTTAGAAGCTTAAAAGAGGAGAGTGAGTTAGCAAACAAAGAGAGGGATCTGCCTTAAAAAACGGTTGATCTCTAAAATTTCATCTCGTTGTCATAAATATTTAATATTGCTATGTCTTGTGGAAAAAGGCGTTTTTAGACATAGTGTTATTAAGCCATGAAAAACTGGCTGTTCCCATCAAAAAGGAGATTGCCTATGCACAACGAAATGATTCAACCTTCTCGCTTCGGTATTATCGGTCGTACTTGTATTGCTTCAGTACTGATGATCGCAGGTGTTTTCACTCTCATTCAATGAGACAGTAACGAATCATCACTGATAAGAAAACCATAGCAAAATTCAGGGAATTACCTTAATAAAAAATAAGGTATTCCCCTGAAAATCTCGCCTAAATCTCTTTTCTTAACTCAACAAGCTAAAAACCAACGCACTTACTGCAACAATACCTGTCATTAGTACAAAGTATGTAGATGCTTTCCCACGATACTTCTGCAGCCCTTTCACTTTATATACCGCTAACATCGGCATAATAAATAAGATCATGGCAATGACTGGACCTGATAGAGCTTCCATCATGCCTAGTATGCTTGGGTTCATGATTGCTGCAATCCAAATAGACACAAACAGTACGACTACACTGATGTGATCAACACGTCGTTTTGGCATATCAGAATGCTTAGTGATCAAACCATTCAGGCTTTCGCGCGCGCCAAGGAAGTGACCAAGGAATGAAGAAGTAATGGCAACGAAGGCGACAAGTGGCCCCAAAGTTGCAATGAATGGGTTTTCTGTTGCGTTAGCTAAGTAAGACAGTACCGATACGTTTTGTGCTTTTGCTTCTGCCAATTGCTCCGGGGAAAGAGCAAGCACGCATGAGAAGACAAAAAGCAGCACAAATGCGATCAGCATAATGCTTGTGCGGCGCAAGATCAGCTCTGATTTTACATCGGCACCTTCTTCATAGTGTCGGCGTTGTGCATTCGCAAAACTTGAGATCGCCGCAGCGTGGCTAAATGAGAAGATGACGACTGGAATCGCCAGCCACATTGTGCTTGCGAAAGATGACATTTCTGGTGCATCCATCACTGGCATGCTCCAGTTTGGCATTAGATAAAATGAAAGAAACGCCAGAATCGCAACCAACGGGTAAACCATGATAGCGAACGCACGTAGCATCACTTTTTCACCCGCCATCATGATAGCAATCAAACTGAATACTAATACGCCAGATAGTAGGGCACGTGGCAGTGGCTCCATACCCGCTTGGTTGACCATAAAGCTGTCAACGGTGTTGGTAATACCTACGCCATAGATAAGTAGAATCGGGAAGATAGAAAGAAAATACAGCAGCGAAATCGAACGACCAGCTTTCGCTCCGAAGTGCTCTTCTACAACATCTGTAAAGTCTGCATTTTTGATTTTGGATGACAGCACAAAGCGAGCAAGACCTCGGTGCGCTAAGTAAGTCATTGGATAAGCGAGGATCGCCATAACAACTAAGGGCCAGAAACCACCGATGCCTAGATTAATAGGAAGAAATAGAATGCCTGCACCCACGGCAGTACCAAACAAGCTTAATACCCAGTGAGTATCATGTTTTGTCCAATTATTTGTTGTGTTTAATTCACTAAAATTTAACGTTTCTCGAGATTCTTTCACTTAAAACTCGCCTTTATAAAAATAATAATCGCGCGGATGTTATATGTTTTAGTGATTGTTATCACATTGGTGGAGTGGTGAATCATGCTGGTGAAAAGGCAGTGGTGTAAATTATCGAACCATGAAAATTTGCAAAAAGCGATATATAGTTTCAATTTTGCATATTAAAGCTGAAACTATATCGTGAAATTTAACGATTTTTTGGTTTTAGATGTTGTGGTTAAGCTTTGTTCGATAACTTTGTAAGGTAGTCATGTAAGGGAAGTGGCTTAGCAACACCAAACCCTTGAGCAAACTGAATATTTAGCGACTCTAGGGTGTCAATATGTGCTTGTGACTCCACAAATTCGGCAACGGTTACTAATTTCATGCTGGTGGCAACTTGGCTGATGGCTTGAACGATAATTCGGTCGTTTTCACTATCAACGATATTTTTTACAAAAGAGCCATCAACTTTGAGCACATCCAGTGGGAGGCGACGTAAATAGTCAAAACTGGCGTATCCGGTACCAAAGTCGTCCAATGCGATGGTCGACCCTGATGCGCGAAGAAGATCGAGATTGTGAATAGCGATGGGTTCATTGCGCAGCGCATCCGACTCGGTTATCTCAAAGCACAGTTTATCCATTGGTATATGATGCAACCTAGCTTCTGCCTGTATGTCTTCCGCCATCCCTTCATAATTGAGTGCCTTAGCGGTCAAGTTGATGGCACAGCGTCCAACAAGGTTCCAATCTTCCACTTGCGCCTTTAGTGCGCTGAACGTGTGTTCAATAACCCACTGATCTAATTCTAATTCGAGTCCAAACTCATTGATCAACGGGAAGAACTCAGCAGGTGACATGAGCTCACCTTGGTTTGGCTTTAACCTCAGAAGGATTTCGAAATGCGCGGCTTGAGGTGTTAGCGTCAGGGCGCGATACGGCTGACAATAGAGCTCAAACTGATTCTCACGAAAGCACTGTTGGATAAAGCTGAGTTGATTGAGTGTGTTAGATTGCTGGTGGTTGTGAGTTACCCAACTCACACAGCTTTGCTGATGAGCTTGTTGCTCACACAGTTTAGAGATAAGTGGGTCAAGGTTACTATTGCCAAAGATTGAAGCGCACTGAATCGTTCGTTTTACGAGACTAATAGCTTTGTCGTCGAAGTAAAAATAGAAGCTATCTAGTAGGCTAATCAGAGTATCGAGCTCTTTTTCCATGTTTGGTAAGCGGGGCGCGATGCAGAGTAAACCACTCGCAAAAGGAGGCAGGTAGGCGCGCTGTAAGTGCTCAGTATTTGATGCGAGATATTGACTGAGCTGTTTCATTAATTGCGCTCTACCATGATGCCCTAGACCACTTAGCTTCGACAACGTAGGCTCAAGGTCTATGTAAATCAAAGTAGCATTCGTGTGCTTTGCGACATCGTCTTTAAGTTGCGCGAGATTGTATAACCCCGTGAAGCTGTCGATACGCTCTTTACGAATGGCATTGCGTGTGGTGACGTAGTTTTTAATCGTGTGAGCGCCAAGCATAAACGTAAGCATGGTGAGAACAAACAACACCAAAAGCATGGCGTAAACTTGCTCTCTAGAGAGAATATCCGCGTTGAATCGTTTTATGATGCTTTCGATACAAATCAATAAAGTGGCGGCGCCTACCAACATTGGTCGTACCAAGCCAAACTTGCCTAACGCCATGCCTACCAGACAAAGCAAAATCAAACTCAAGGTGTTAAGTGTTAGTGGGTTAGTCGTTGACATAGCCGCCACAAGGAAAAGCGCACAAATCATCAGCCATAATCTGAAATGCAAAGGACTGGAATGTGCGTCCATCATGGCGCGGTCGAGCTTTAAATAGGGCGCATTATCGCCATCTAACACGTAGCTCAGTCCTAGGCTTAATAAAGGGGTCAGTACCATTTGCGTTAAAATCGCACTCAAAACCGAATAGGCGATAAACTCAAAAGAAAAATCTGGCGTTCCTCCAAGAAGAGCACTGATCATAAGCAAAAGTGCAGTGTTCGCTATTGGGTAAAGAATGCCGATTAAAATGGCGAAGTAACCTAACTTTAGTGTGAAGTTGTAAGCCAGTACACGCTTTAATGCAGAGCGATAAAGTTGGCAAAATAGTAATGGCAGGGTGGGCAAAAAGAAGGCAAATAACAGCGCCATCTCCCAAGGACGTTGGGAGAAGACGGTATAGTAAAATAGCAGGCTCGCGACAATGGTCGGCAATACTCGCCAACTGTATCTTAAGGTCACAGCAACGACAAAAGCGGCTGTGAAAGAGAGTACATGGACACGATCTTGCGAGATAACATAGAAATTAGACAGGCTATAACTGACTTGTATCGCGCAAAAAATTAGGGTTTGAATGCCTAAAAACTGCCACCACTTTTTATTTTTATAATCGAGCAAAGGGTTGATTTGCTCGAATCCAGACATCGACATTATTCAACTCTAATTATGACAACTTAATTGAAGCGCTGACGTAAACGCTAGCGGTACATTTTCGTAATGACTCGCTTGCTAATGAACCTGATTGCTCAATAAGGACGACTGCTTTCGTCTCGTTATTATTATTTTTGTATATAAGAGCGGCGATTATTCAACAAAAAACGACCAACAATCAAATAAAAACTGGTATGACGTTCCATTAGTTAAAACTGGCTCTCATCATCAAGAATTGGTCTGACCAAAGCAAAAAGAAGTATACCCAAGGAGACTCGCCCTTCGGGAGCATGTCATTGAGTTGATTTCTGCGTCACCCAACTTGATGACAACGCTCTGAACCCTGCATCTTGAAGTCACTTGGGTATATCAATGTGAACTGCATGAAATCGTTAGGTTTTATCGCGCTTTGCAACTATATTCACTCGGAGAGTTTTATAAGGAAACATTGCCAATGCAGATCACCTCAGTAGATAAAAATGATTTAGCAGCTCTATATACACTGGAGCACAAGTTATTTGGTCATCACGCTTACCCTCAATTTTTCTTTCGACAAGCATTTGATTGTTGGTCTCAAGGTTTGTTGGTGGCCAAAGAAGAAGGGCAAATAGCTGGTTATGTGCTGATGGCGACAAGTGATGAACAAAACACGCAATGGATTCTGTCATTAGCGGTAGATGCGACACACAGAGGCAAGGGGGTTGCGCGTTTGCTAGTGGATAAGGTGCTAAGTAAAGTTGAAACAGGCTCAGTAGTGAAGCTGACCGTTGATCCTGACAATATACCTGCCTTCAAACTGTACTCATCGCTTGGCTTTGTTGTGGTCGCGGAAGAGGATAACTATTTTGGCGATCAAGAACCGCGCTTGGTGATGCAATTCGCTCGCTAGTGCTGCACTTCTGTGAAACAAATCCGCACCTAATCAGTGCACAACCAAATATAAAGAGAAAACGGATCTTTATAACTTATTGAAAATGAATGGTATTCATAGTTGGCATTGGGATTGCAAATTAGATTGTGTTCATCGTTAACTCGATGCGCCGCTTTCCCTTAGCAGGCGGTTAAGCGGATAGGGTATTACTTTTTTGAGCTTTTATAGGCAATGCAGCCTCTCTCGTTTCGGGAGAGGTTTTTTTTCGCTTGTAGCTCGTCATTCTAAGGAAAGAATCAGGGGGCGGAATGTCGCAAGGATGCAAAAAAACCACTTGTCCCTATTGTGGTGTTGGATGTGGTGTCGAGGTCAATGCGAAAGGAATTGTTGGGGATGCGTGTCATCCGGCGAATGCGGGTTCATTGTGCGTAAAGGGTGTGGCATTGGCCGAAAGTTTAAATATGCCGTCACGGTTGTTGTATCCGAAATTTGTAAGTCCGGAGCGACCCCAGGGTAAGGAAGTACAGTGGCTGCAGGCGACAGATCTGATTGCAGAAAAGATCCACCAAGCAAAGGCGGAGTTTGGACCTGATTCCGTCGCAATGTACGTTTCTGGTCAGTTGCTGACAGAGGACTACTATATCGCCAACAAATTGATGAAAGGTTACGTCGGCAGCGCGAATATTGATACTAACTCGCGTTTGTGTATGTCTTCGGCGGTTGCAGCTCATGTACGAGCATTTGGTGAAGATGTCGTTCCCGTCAATTACGATGACATTGATAATACCGAACTATTGATTATATGCGGTGCCAATACTGCATGGACACATCCTGTGTTATTCCGCCGAATCCAACAAGCGAGAGAGAAGAATCAAAATTTAAAATTGGTGGTGATTGACCCTCGTGAAACGGTCACCGCGCAGCAAGCGGATTTGCATCTACCGATTAAAAACGATGGTGATGTGTCACTCTTCAATGGGTTGTTTAAGTTTCTTATTGAGCAGCAATACATTGATTCTCAATACATAAACTCCTATACCGACGGGTTTGAGGCGCTTGCAGAAGAAGTTTTTGATTTGCGTTACGATGTCACTAATCTGTCGTCTTCCATTGGTATTTCAGAAGAAAAGCTCACGACATTCTTCCAATGGTTCGCACAAAGCCCAACCGCAATCACGCTGTTTTGCCAAGGCGTGAACCAAGCTGAAAATGGTGTCGATAAAGGCAATGCCATTATTAATGCACACTTGGCGACAGGTAAGATTGGGAAAGCTGGTTGCGGTCCTTTTTCTATAACTGGTCAGCCGAATGCGATGGGTGGGCGAGAAGTCGGTGGATTGGCAAACCAGTTAGCGGTTCATCGCGCTTTTGACGCAGAGTCTATCAAGCAAGTGCAGGCGTTTTGGGATTCACCAGAGATTGCCACTAAGCCCGGATTAAAAGCCGTCGAGCTGTTTGAGGCGGTAGAGCGCGGTGAGGTTAAAGTTCTGTGGATCATGGCAACCAATCCAGTTGTGTCTTTGCCAGACAACCAATTGGTAAAACGTGCGCTAGAGATTTGTCCATTTGTGATTGTTTCAGATATCACAGCGGATTCGGATGTAGCGCATTACGCGAACCTGTTGTTGCCCGCCGCCGGGTGGGGGGAAAAGCAAGGCATGGTGACCAACTCTGAGCGTCGACTTTCAAGGCAGCGTCAGTTTCAAACACCTCCCGGTGAAGCAAAATCGGATTGGTGGGCGATAAACCAAGTTGGGCAAGCTTTGTGTGAACTAGAGAAGACCAAGAGTGGTTTTGCATTTACCTCAGAACACGCGGTATTCAGGGAGTATGCGGCGATGACAGGCATGAATGCAGATTCGCCATTGAAGCTAGATCTTTCTCAACACGCGAACTTAACCGAGCAAGAATACGAAGCTTGGAAGCCTACTCAATGGGGAGGAGTACGCCCTTTTTCTGATGGCGTCTATTCACACCCAGATGGAAAAGCGCGTTTTGTCGTGACCAGCGAATTGCCTCAACGCTTAGAGAGAACAAAAGACTGGTGGCTAAATACGGGCAGACAACGCGATCAATGGCATACCATGACGCGCACAGGGCATATCGCACACCTTGCCGCCTCTGAATTAGAACCAACCGTGTACATGAACACACTCTCTGCTACTCAAAGTCGCTTAAAAGCAGGACAACTCACCAAGCTGTTCCAGCCCACTTCAAACACCAGTATTTATGCCAAAGTTGCCATTGATGAAGGTTTAGGTTTTCAAGAGCTGTTTATGTCAATGCACTGGGCGGGACGATATGGCGGTGAAAGCAGTGTTAACGCGATAGTAAACAGCGCAAAAGACCCTATTTCTGGGCAGCCTGCGTTTAAGTCGTCTTATGTTGAGGTGCAAGATGCAGCGGTAAAAACCTACGGTATGTTCATCGGTACACAGTTTGATTCCGGTAAATTTCTCTACAGCGCATTTCAAGCAGAAAGCAATTTGGGCATTTGGCGCTTTGCACACGATAAGCGACCAAAGAAGCAGAGTTTTTGTCGAACGGAAAAGAGCCGCAGAATTACGATAGATATTGCCCAAGGTTGGCTAGCGGTTGATTACGACCTTGTTGGAGACGTTCGTATCATTCGCTCTGTTTTGGTGGTGTCTTGTGAACCGATTCAAACCGACTACACGAACTTTACCGGCTTGATTGGCAAACCGATGGAGCTATCGCAACTGCTTACCATCACTCAATCGCAAAGCTGCGCCAAACTGGTTTGTAGTTGTTTCCGCGTCACCGATAAACAAATACATGACGCGATGGAGAAACAAGACTGCACTTCATTGACCCAACTTCAAAACAAACTCAAATGCGGTACTAACTGTGGTTCGTGCGTTTCTCAAATCAAACAAATGATCGACAGCCATCAGCGTCAAAAGGGCAAACAGCAAGCGAACCAGCAAAGTCTGGCTATTCAAATAAAGTAAGTCACAAAGAGGATAAGCACATGGAAGCGCCTTATCAAAAGTCTTGGTTTAAGAAAGGACAAGCGAGTCAGAAACAAGAACGCTCGTCTCGCTTTTCTAAGCATGATCAAGCAAGCAAACTGAACCAACTTTTAGAAAATAACAACGCAACTCTAGATGCGAACCAAAAAGGTTTTGTGTCGATTGTTGGAGCAGGGCCGCACGATCCTGACTTGTTAACCGTGAAGGCTGTGAAAGCGATTATGTCGGCAGAGGTTCTGCTGTACGACCGTTTGGTTAACAAAGATATTTTGGAGTTGGCTTCGCCACAAGCCGATTGGATTTACGTGGGCAAACGATGCGGACAACCAAGTATTGGTCAGGAAGAAATCTGTGATTTGATGGTGTCGCTCGCTCAGCAAGGAAAGCGAGTTGTACGCTTAAAAGGGGGAGATCCATTCGTATTTGGCCGTGGAGGCGAAGAGGCGTTAGCACTCGTCAAACACTCAATCGCTTACGAAGTTATTCCCGGCATTACTGCTGCGATTGGATGTTCAGCAAACAGCTTGATTCCGCTGACTCATCGTGGCGTTGCTCGTAGCGTTACCTTTGTTACGGGGCAAGTGGTAACAGGCGCATTTGAAGCGTGGAGTCAACTGATGCAAAGCGGACAAACGTTAGTCTTCTATATGGGGTTAGAAAAGTCATCGCAAATACAAACGGGATTAATCAACTCCGGTTTGAGAGTAGATTTCCCAGTCGCGATCATCACTCATGGTTGCAGCCCTCAACAACAAGTGCACGTTACACAACTCAATCAGCTCAATGATTTATCGATTACACTTAAAGGCGTGAGCCCAGCATTGATTGTGATGGGAGAAGTTGTCAAACTGCGCGAACAACTAATAGAAACCGTACAGTCAGTGACGGAATACGAGGGAATATGAGCAGCATTTTGGAATGTATTAGAACAGTCGGTCGTGGCGAACGTGGTAGAAAACCACTGAACTTTGACCAAGCGTTTCGAGTTATGGATGAATACCTAAATGGTGAGTGCGACGACGATCAGATGGCAATGCTGTTGATGCTGATCCGCGTACAGAACGAGACTCAACAAGAAATCGCTGGCTTTGTGAAAGCATTCCAATCCCGCATGCCTGCTATTGGCGCAGACATCGACTGGCCATGTTATGCAGGCAAACGTGAAGCGGCAGGTCAACCTTGGCACCTGTTGGCAGCAAAGATCCTCGCCGATAATGGTCATAAAGTGTTGATGCACGGCTATCACGATCGTCAATCTGGTCGTTTACACGCTGAAGACTACCTCGACAAATTTGCTATTACGAAAGCGGAATCAGCAGAAGACGCAAAGCGTGTATTAGAAACACAAAACATTGTGTATCTGCCGCTGAGTGCGTTTGCTCCTCAAGCAGAAACCATGATTGGTTGGAAGAATCGTTATGGGCTTAGAACGCCGATTAATACCGTGGTTCGAGCATTGAACCCGGGGCAAGCAACGATTGGTATTCGTGGTAGCTTCCATCCTGGGTTCCAACAACTTCATGCTGAAGTCGAATACGAGGTTGGTCAAACCGCTCATGCCGTTGTGTCATTCAAAGGGCAATCTGGTGAGTCAGAATACAACCCGAAAGTAAGCCAAACAGTGTGGTTAAGCCAAACAAGCGGTGTGACATCGCATTACTGGACGGAGCAAATGCTATCTGAGGTGCCAATGCCTGCGAACTGCCCATTTGGGACGTCAGAAGACGACATGAACCAAATGGCAAATACGGTTCTCGCTACGATGACAGTGGTCTTGTTTGCACAAATGCATGATCGAGAAAAAGCCTTTGAACGTGCCTTTAGTTATTGGCAGACGTACTGTCATTACGAGTAATTTTGAGTTGACTGGCTAAACCAAAGTATTGGTTTTAGACAAATCCACTCAAAACAAACAACGCAAAGTTGTTGAATCTGAATCCATTATCTATTGTTTGAAGAAGGTTAAAGATCCTAGCTCACCAGTGATGTGTTTCACCACCTTGCTCCGTATCAGAGAGGTGAAACTGCAGTTTTGACCTCAATTGCGCTCATTCTTTACTTCGCGTTTGAGAATTAGAAATTCCCATATGGTAAGACACAGAGGACATGGATAATGGTTCTAAAGCATACCACTCCTAGTGAAAAGGCTTCTCATCCGATCCCGCAAGAAGCCTTCGATTGGTACGACGAATACGCCCACGGAAAAATCTCGCGCCGTGAGTTTCTAAATAGGCTGGGTGGCCTTGCTGTGCTTGGCTTTAGCATGACAGCACTGGTCGACGCGCTAACCCCGAATTACGCACTCGCAGAACAAGTTTCATTTAACGATCCTGACATCAAAGCAACTTACGAAACCTTTCCATCTCCAAATGGGCATGGAGAGGGGCGTGGTTATTTGGTGATGCCACAGAAGAAAACATTAAAATCGCCGACCGTGTTGGTGATTCATGAAAATCGAGGTCTGAACCCTTATATCAAAGATGTCGCAAGGCGACTTGCAAAAGACGGCTTTATTGCTTTCGCTCCAGACGCGCTTTATCCACTCGGCGGCTATCCGGGGAACGACGATGAAGGTCGCGCAATGCAGAAAGAGATGGACAGAGCAAAGATCGAACAAGACTTTATTGCAGCCGCTAACTTCCTCAAACAATACGAGGGTGGCAACGGTAAATTGGGCGCGGTTGGATTCTGCTTCGGTGGATACATTGTCAACATGCTTGCCGCGGTAATGCCAGAAGAGCTCGATGCAGGTGTGCCTTTCTATGGAACACCAGCGGCGCAAGAGATCCAAAAGCAAGTCAAAGGACCGTTGATGATTCACTTTGCAGGGCTCGATAAGCGTGTTAACGACACATGGCCTGCTTATGAGCAGCAATTGATCGCAACCGACGCACAGTATCAAGCGTTAATGTATGAGAACGTCAACCACGGCTTCCATAACGACTCAACAGCACGCTACGCACCGGAAGAAGCAGCACTCGCTTGGGAACGCACACTCGGCTTCTTCAAAGAACATCTCGCCTCTAGTTAAAGCGCGTCTACTTTAGTTGGCACATTCCTTGTTATGTCTCTCTTAGTGAGTGAGATATAAACAAGGAATGTGCATGACTCAATCAACGTCAAAAACCCCCATCATAGTATGCTGCGATAGCCTCCAAGAGCAGGCTCGATTGTCCGGCTTATTGAGCAAAGATTACGACAACATCATGGGTTGCCAATTGGCACAACTAGAAACGTTAATGCAACGAGAACCGTCAGCAAGCGTTGTGGTTGGATGGCAGCAACCAACCGCGGAACTGCGTTTGATCGTCGATTTCTGCCGCAGAAAATCGGCACCACTTCTTATCGTCTTAAAGCAATTATCATCCAATGATATCAATCGTTTATCAGAAAAAATGGACTATGTTCTTATGCCGCACGATAGTGAGTTTGCACTTCAACCTTGGATTGAACATGCGACATTAGTGAGAGCGAAATTCGAAAGTATGCAATCGGAAATTGAATCGCTGACCCATAAGATCGAAGAGCGCAAGCTGGTGGAAAAAGCCAAAGGTCTGCTGATGAAGATGCACAGCGTTGATGAAGAACAGGCTTATAAAGCACTTAGAAATTCAGCCATGCAATCGAGCCAAACGCTCGCACAAGTTGCCAAGAATTTGATAACTACTTTGGAGGTGCTTGATTAGTTGCTCTACCACTTTGGGGTTAGAGTGCGTTTTCTAACGTGGTGCGTGTTGCACTATCAGCAAGCAATAACAGGGAATAACAAACGGCAAGATATACTAACTTATTGTGTTTGCTGTGAAAAATAAGTTGGCACAGTAATTGGATTAGTAGAATTGGGTTTATTGTTGAATCGCTTATCTCAATTATCAACGGCGGTAATTGTAGACTTAGCAACGGCGCTACTGCTCTTCGGAGTAGTGGCGCTTTTTTTATGGGAGCAAACCAATGAAATGGAGTTCGATGCTGAAAGTGTCAGCAATTTCGTTATCGGTATTCACCACGGTCAGCGTAAAGGCAGAGTTGGGTGAACCCGAAATTGAAGACCTGAAGTTTGGTTTTATTAAGTTAACCGATATGGCACCGCTGGCGGTTGCTTATGAAAAAGGCTTTTTTGAAGACGAAGGCTTGTACGTCACTTTAGAAGCGCAAGCAAACTGGAAGGTGCTTTTAGACCGAGTCATCGACGGTGAGCTTGCTGGCGCGCACATGCTTGCTGGTCAGCCATTGGGCGCGACGATTGGTGTCGGCACAAAAGCAGAAGTGATTACCGCGTTCAGTATGGATTTGAACGGCAACGCAATCACGGTTTCCAATGATACTTGGGAACAGATGAAGCAATACATTCCAAAGCAACCAGATGGCAAACCAGTTCACCCAATCAAAGCAGATGCGTTAAAACCAGTTGTCGACAGCTATCTGGATAAAGGCAAACCGTTCAACATGGGGATGGTGTTCCCTGTATCGACGCACAACTATGAGTTGCGATACTGGTTAGCGGCAGGTGGGATTCATCCAGGCTTTTACGCACCAGACTCAGGCGATAACAGTGGCCAGTTGGATGCTGACGTTCTTTTGAGTGTTACACCGCCACCACAAATGCCAGCAACAATGGAAGCGGGCACGATCAAAGGGTACTGCGTAGGCGAACCATGGAACCAACAAGCCGTATTCAAAGGTATTGGTACGCCAGTTGTGACCGATTACGAGATCTGGAAGAACAACCCAGAGAAAGTGTTTGGTGTTTCCAAAGCTTGGGCTGAGAAGTATCCAAACACGCACATTCGCGTAGTGAAAGCCTTGATTCGAGCTGCACATTGGTTGGATGAAAACGACAATGCCAACCGCCAAGAAGCAGTGAAGATGCTATCAAAAAGCGAATACGTTGGAGCCGATGCCGAAGTTATCGCCAACTCAATGACCGGCACATTTGAATACGAGAAAGGCGATAAACGAGACGTGCCAGACTTCAACGTGTTCTTCCGTCATAACGCCACGTATCCGTATTACAGCGATGCGATTTGGTATCTGACTCAAATGCGCCGTTGGGGACAAATCTCAAGCGAGAAATCCGATGATTGGTACATGGATGTGGCGAAAGAGGTGTACCGTCCAGATATCTACCAACAAGCAGCTCAAGCGCTAATTGAAGATGGAGTGTTGAGCAAAAAAGACTTCCCAGATTTCAGTGCTGAAGATGGTTTCCGTGCGCCACAAACACACTTTATCGACAACATCGTTTATGACGGTCGCGAGCCAAATAAATATCTAGAGAAGTTCTCTATCGGGCTTAAAGGAAAAGACAAAGTTTAGGATGAGCAGTCCTACAAAAAATACAGCGGGCAGGTGAGTCTTCCCGCAATAACAAGGATGTAAATTTCTTAGGAGTGAGTATGTCTAGTAATGTCATTTCCCTGTTTCCTGCTAAGCAGGTAGTGAACCGAAGTCGGTTGGTGCTTTTGCCCGTCATTGGCTTGCTGATCTTTTTGGCAATGTGGCACTTAGCAGCGAGAGAAGTGCAAACTTCATTAGGTACGCTACCGGGACCTGTGCAAACTTTTCAGCAGTTCAGCAACCTTGTCGATGACCATTGGCAAGAGCGAGAAAAGGAACAAGCTTTTATCGAGCGTCAGGAAAAACGCAATGCTGCGAAGTTAGCCAAGAATCCGGACGCGGAAGTGAAGATTCGTCCCTACACAGGTAAACCGACGTTTTTCGACCAAATCATAACAAGCTTAGTGACCGTAACTGCGGGCTTTTTGCTGGCGACGGTTGTCGCGATTCCGCTTGGCATCGTGCTTGGTCTTAATCAAGGGCTTTATCAAGCGTTCAACCCAATCATTCAATTGCTTAAGCCTGTTTCACCTTTAGCTTGGCTACCCATCGTTACCATGGTTGTAAGTGCCACTTATGTGAGTGATGACCCGATGTTTGCTAAGTCGTTCATTAACTCTCTGATCACAGTAGCGCTATGTAGCTTATGGCCGACGCTGATTAATACCGCTGTGGGTGTAACGAGCGTTGATAAAGACTTAATCAACGTGAGCAAAGTGCTTCAACTTTCGTGGTGGCAGCACATTCGTACCATCGTTTTACCTTCTGCCATTCCAATGATCTTCACAGGTTTACGTCTCTCTTTAGGTATCGCTTGGATGGTATTGATTGCAGCAGAGATGCTCGCGCAGAACCCGGGATTAGGCAAGTTCGTTTGGGATGAGTTCCAGAACGGCAGTTCAGCATCATTGGGTCGCATCATGGTGGCAGTCATCACTATTGGTTTTATCGGTTTGATGCTCGATAGAGGCATGCTGCAACTTCAAAAGTGGTTGTCTTGGAATAAACAACAAGCGTTGAGATAAGGGAAAAGATCATGGAAAAAGCATTATTAGATCTAACGCGTTTAGGGATGCGATTCCCAACGCCAGATGGCGAGTTTATCGCGCTTAAGAACGTCGATTTACAAATCAATAAAGGCGAGTTTGTATCGCTGATTGGTCACTCTGGCTGTGGTAAATCAACGGTATTGAACTTAGTCGCGGGTCTGCACATGCCAACAGACGGCGGCGTGATCGTTGATGGACGAGAAGTAGCTGGACCGGGACCCGACCGCGCGGTTGTGTTCCAAAACCATTCACTATTGCCTTGGCTCACTGTGTATCAAAACGTTGAGCTCGCAGTAAAGCAAATTGCCGGCAAAAAGGGCAAAGCGTGGATTCAGGAACAAGTGAACCACTATTTAGAGTTGATTCAAATGCAGCATGCTGCGCACAAAAAGCCGGATGAAATCTCGGGCGGTATGAAGCAGCGAGTCGGCATCGCCAGAGCACTGGCACTTCAACCAAAGGTTCTGCTGATGGATGAGCCATTTGGCGCGTTGGATGCGTTAACTCGTGCGCATTTGCAGGATGCACTGATGAAGATTCAAGCCGAGCTAAACAATACCGTCATCATGATTACCCACGACGTGGATGAAGCGGTGCTGCTATCTGACAAAATAGTGATGATGACTAACGGACCGGCAGCAACCATTGGAGAAGTGTTAGAAGTGAATCTACCTCGCCCTCGTGAGCGTGTCGCACTGGCAGATGATGCGCAGTATCAGAAGTGTCGACAAGCGGTGCTGAAGTTCCTTTACGAGAAGCAATCCAAAGTCGAGATTCCTGCTTCGAAAGAAGAGCAACCCAAAACCGCAGCGCAAACGGCATAAGGAGGCAGCGATGAACAGTCCTTTAACGATTCCAGTAAAGAACGCATTGAGCCACATCGTTGTGGTAGGCAACGGTATGGTCGGGCAACACCTCGTCGAGCAATTAGTGCAGAAAAACGCGCATTTGGAGCACCGAATTACCGTGATTGGTGCAGAGCGTTTTATCGCGTATGACCGTGTACAGTTGTCCTCTTTGTTCGCGGGTAAGTCTCATGATGATTTGATGCTGAGTAACCAAGAATGGTACGACATGCATGGCATCCAACTCGTACTTGGCAGCCAAGTAACAGGCATCGACAGAGAGCAAAAGCGCATTCTGCTTGATGGTGAAGATGTGCTGGGTTACGACCAACTCGTGCTCGCGACCGGTTCTTACCCATTTGTGCCTCCAATTGAAGGTAAAGACCGCGACAATGTGTTTGTCTACCGCACGCTTGATGATCTTTCACAGATCAAAAAGGCATGTGAAGGTGCAAGAACAGGCGCAGTGATTGGCGGCGGCTTGTTGGGTTTAGAAGCGGCAAACGCACTCAAACTATTGGGGCTAGAAACTCACGTCATTGAATTTGCACCTCGCCTGATGCCCGTACAGTTAGATGATGGTGCTGGCTTAGTGCTAAAAGAGAAGATTGAAGCGCTAGGGCTAACCGTTCACACCTCAACGGGTACGGAACGAATCTGCGATGGTGAAACGGCTAAGCATCGCATGATGTTTAAAGACAAAGATCCTCTCGAAGTGGATGTGATTGTCTTTTCCGCAGGTATTCGCCCTCAAGATGAGCTGGCAAAAATGGCTGAGCTAGAAGTAGGCGAGCGAGGCGGTATTGTGATTAACAACCAATGCCAAACCAGCGATGAGAACATATACGCGATTGGCGAATGTGCGCTGTGGGAACAGAAGATCTTTGGATTGGTCGCACCCGGTTACACGATGGCGAGAACCACTGCCGATGTTTTGACTGGTATGCCGAGCGAAGGTTTTAAAGGTGCAGACATGAGCACCAAACTTAAGCTGCTTGGGGTGGATGTGGCGTCTATCGGCGATGCACAAATGCAAACCGAAGGCGCGCAAGAAATGGTGTTGCAAGATGCGGTTGCAGGCATCTACAAAAAGCTGGTGGTTGATGCGAGCGGCACCCAATTGCTTGGTGCGATTCTCGTTGGTGACAACAGCGACTACGATGCGCTCTTACAGTGTTATTTGAACAAAACGGTTCTACCAGACCACGCCGCGAACCTGTTGTTTGATACCGGAATGCTGGACGGAGAGATGCCAGACAGCGCCATCATCTGTTCTTGTCACAACGTCACAAAAGGCGACTTAGTTGCCGAGATACAAGCTGGCACTACCAACCTGACGGACCTTAAAGCCAACACCAAAGCCGGTACTGGCTGTGGTGGCTGTAGCAATATGGTCAAGTCGGTATTGGATACTCAATTGGTAGCCATGGGGGTAGAGGTTAACAACCACCTTTGTGAGCACTTTGAGTTAAGTCGCCAAGAGATGTTCCATATTTGCCAAGTGGAACAAATTAAAGACTTCGACACCTTAATTGCACTGCATGGCAAAGGGCATGGGTGTGATATCTGTAAGCCGACAGCAGCATCTGTGTTTGCTTCTTTGTGGAATGAACACATCATGGAGCCGCAGCATCAGTCTCTACAAGATTCCAACGATGCCTTTATGGCTAACCTGCAAAAAGATGGCTCTTACTCGATTGTGCCTCGTGTTCCGGGCGGTGAAATCACACCAGACAAACTCATCGTGCTAGGCGAAGTTGCTCAGCAATACGACCTGTACACCAAGATCACTGGCGGTCAGCGCGTGGATTTATTTGGTGCGCAGTTAGAACAGCTTCCTGAAATCTGGCAAACCTTAATTGATGCTGGTTTTGAAACAGGGCACGCCTACGGTAAATCTGTGCGCACCGTGAAATCTTGCGTCGGTTCTACGTGGTGTCGCTATGGTGTTGATGACTCAGTCGGATTAGCCATTGAGTTAGAGAACCGCTACAAAGGATTGCGAGCGCCCCATAAGCTTAAGTTTGCCGTATCGGGCTGTACTCGCGAGTGTGCAGAAGCGCAAAGTAAAGACATTGGGGTGATCGCCACTGAAAACGGCTGGAATCTATACGTTTGCGGTAATGGCGGCATGAGACCAAGACACGCAGATTTGTTTGCATCCGACTTATCCAAATCAGAGTTGATCACCATGATCGACCGAGTATTGATGTTCTACGTCAGCACCGCAGATCGCTTGCAGCGTACGTCGGTGTGGATGGAGAACATGGAAGGGGGCTTAGATTACCTTAAACAAGTGATTTTGGATGACTCGCTCAACCTATGTGATTCATTGGATGAACAAATGGTGCGCGTCGTAGATACCTATCAATGTGAGTGGAAGAGTACGCTGGATAATCCTCAAAAACTGCAACGCTTCCGTCCTTTCTTGAACAGCACGTCAGGCAGCAAAGTCTTGCCGTACCAACGTGTGCGCGGTCAGCGTATTCCCGTGAAACAGGAGGTGTAAATGGCAGCTTTAACCAAAGTGAAATTGTGTCAGCTTGATGACTTAATGCCGTTTATCGGTGCCACTGTATTGATTGAAGGCGAGCATGTGGCGTTATTCTACATTCCTGATAACGGTGTTTACGCCGTTCAAGATTGGGACCCAATTGGTAAGGCTTATGTGATGAGTCGAGGGATTGTCGGTGATATTGATGGAGAGATGTGTGTTGCGTCACCACTGTACAAACAGCATTTCAGCTTAAAGAGCGGGCAGTGTTTAGAAGACGATGCGCACTGTCTAAAAACGTGGCAAGTAACGGTCGACGATAATCAGGTTTGTCATATAGTCGAAGAATGATCCTCGAAATTAGCTTGCTCGATATGAGTAAATTCTTAGCGTAAGAGGCAAGCGAATAAAGCTCCAGAGACAGCACAGTATGGCTCTGGAGCTTTCAATTATTTGGAAGGATTCACTTGTAGTTCGGTATAGCCAGTCGAGTCGTCCATCGCTCTAGTGAACTCAAGCTCTGAGTAAGAATGGATGATCAATTCTGCGGTAGTATCAATCACTGTGCCTTCCAGCAAATGCCCACCCCAGACTTGTCCTTCACGATCAGACACCGAGATATGAACGTGTTGATGTTCAGGCGTTAGGGTTCCCATCACAGAGACGATTTCAAATGGCTCTTGTTTGGTTAACGTACTCTCTGCACCGGCCAAACGAAGGTTGAGGTCAGAGACACAGCCAACGCATGAGGCAATCGAGCCTGCTTTAATACCGTGTTGCTCGACCAATTTCGCTAGGCTCAGTTTTAAGTCCATGCCTTTGGTAAGACGTACTGCTATCACTTCAATCGACATATTATTTCCTAATTAAAACCAGCAAGCAGGAAAGCGCCGTATCCAAGTCGGCATAACGTTTGGCTTTGCCAAGTACGCGCATGCCTTGCATGTTGTTGAGAACAAAACGAGCAAGCTCTTCTGGTTTCAGCGTTTTCGGCACTAAGGTTTCTTTTTGCGCATTGGTCAGCGCATCCGCAATGATGTCGATAAGATGGTCGAACAAAAAATGCCCTTTGCGCAGTACGTCATCGTCTTCGCCAGCGTGCTCAATCAACGCATTTTGAATAAAGCACCCACAGTTGCGTTTGCGTTGCAGCTCAGCAAAAGATTTGAGGAACGATTCTAACTCAGGTAAAGACGCATCGTCTTTTTCCAAATCATTCAGTGACGGTAGCGAGACCTTTTTTAAGTAAGTATCGAGTGCTTCGTAGTAGAGCTGTTGCTTGTCACCATAGGTGTTGTAAAGACTGAAGCGGTTGATGTTCAACTCGTCGGTGAGATCCGAGATAGACGTGTTCGCAAAGCCCTTGCGCCAAAACACATCCATAGCCACGAGAAGCTTTTCATCTCGGTCGAAGTTGGCTTTTCTTGCCATAAATTACCTGCCTGGGTCTGCTTATCGGGTAATTAAATTGCTTTGGAGGGATGGTACAGAGAACCTCTAGCGTTCGAACTGAACCAATATGATGAATACCCAACTGTTCTTGGGTATCAGCCCCCAAATTCATGTGAACTCACAAACGGCATCAAAAATCTCGCTCAGCAAACAGACCCACAACTGTTTGAAAATTTTTGATAGTGAAGTTCTTGACTGATCGTTTATAAACTGGCTACAGTATATCCTAACCAATCGGTTAGAAAAAGATAAAAGGATGTGAAATGAAGCTCTATGAAACCGCAATGACTCCAAGTTGTAAGCGAGTTAGCATTTTTCTAAAGGAAATCGGTGGCGAGGTTGAGCGAATTGCGCTGAACGTTCGTGAGGGCGATAACCTATCTGAACCGTTTAAATCGAAAAGCGTGAACGGCAAAGTGCCTCTACTAGAACTGGATGATGGTACGACGATCTGTGAAAGCGTGGCGATTTGTCGCTACCTAGATGAAGCGTTTGAAAATGATCTGGCGCTGTTTGGTGCTAACCAACTTGAACGTGCTCAGGTGGAAATGTGGCATCGCGTTGTCGAATTCCAAGGTTTGTACACGGCTTTTCAGGCGTTTCGCAATATCACCGCAATATACCAAGACCGTGAAAACTGTGTGGCTGCGTGGGGTGACGAGTCGAAATCTCGCGTATTAGAATTCCTACCAATTCTCGACAAGCGCTTGTCAGAAAGTGAGCACATCGCCACGGACAACTTCACCATCGTAGACATTACCGGCTACATTTTTGTTGGTTTTGCCGTAAATGGTTTGAGTATTGAAGTGTTCGAAACCTACCCAAATATTGCACGTTGGTTTGAACAAGTATCGGTGCGTGAAGCGTTTCAAGGCTAACTTCTAGCGTGATTTTTCTAAGCAGCAAGGCTTTTGTAGACTTGCTGCTTTTTGTCGTTTTAAGCGCAAAGATCTTCAATTTGTTCAGGTTTTCTCTTCTTTTTCTGCCTTTCTCCTATAATTAACTCTGTTAATGAAACAACATCAATTGGCTCTCACGGCGTTTTGGAACCTTGAGTTCTTAGTTTGTAGACGTCCCAATCATTATTGGACTTCACCAAGTAATGAAGGACACCAAGCGACAAGGAGAGGTTATGCGTGTTCGAAGTAAAACCATCAATGGCGTGTTGTGTACGCTGCTCGTAGCGTCTGTGTGCGGACTCGTTGCCATGTATCAAAACCACAGTCAGCAGCATCAACAGATCGAGTTGCTGCGTGGGCAATTGATGGAAAAAGAAAACCAAATCGTCATCTCTAATGAGGCGTTGTCTTACACTCGTTATCAACATCAACTTTTAGCGGAAGATTACAGCCGTTTCAGAGATGCGCAATCCATGAGTAGCGTGCCGCAATAGAACAAACAGGCAAGGAGAGGTATGAAGTCCATATTGTTGGTCGACGACAGCAAAACGGTCCTGCTCTACATGACCAGTGCTTTGCAAAAGCAAGGATACGAGGTCATTGCCGTTGAAGATGGTGAGTCTGCGTTAGAAGTGCTGACTCACCGAACTGACATTCAGTTTGTCCTCAGTGATTTGATGATGCCGGGCATCAGTGGCATTGAGCTTTGCCGTGAGCTCAAATCGTCGGCGTTTTCTCGTTATATCTTCTTTGTGCTTCTCTCTTCCCGTAACGATCAAGAATCCATCATCAAAGGCATGGACGCAGGCGCCGATGACTTTGTCGACAAAAAGACGTCTGTAGAGGAACTACAAGCGCGTATCCGTGCGGGCTTTCGTACCTTAGAACTGCACAACACGCTCACGACAAAAAACCAAGAGCTCGATTTAGCGTATCAGACCATTCAGCAGGATTTGGATTCTGCCGGAGAGTTAATGGAACAACTGTTGCCCGTTGAAGAACAGATTCACACGGCACAATTTAGCTTCACTTATGTTCCTTGTACCAAGATCGGTGGGGATATGTTGGGCTATGTCGAGCTCGATGAGTCCCACGTTGCGTTTTATGTCTTCGATGTTTCCGGGCACGGTATTTCTTCGGCTTTAATGGCGTTCTCTATTCAACAAACTTTGTCACAACGTAACAAATCGGAGTCGATAACGTTAGACTGGAGCGACAACGAATACCGCATCAGTGAGCCTGCTGCTGTGATTGAAAGGCTTAATCGACGCTATCAGCAAACGCAAAACAGCAAGCTCTATTTCACTATCGAATATGCCGTGTTGAACACCGAAACCGGTGAACTGAATTATTGCACCGCAGGGCACCCTAAATTCGTTTGGCAACAGACGGAGCAAAACCGCTTGGAACTTGTTGGCGACAACAACTTCATTGTCGGGGCATTGGAGCCGATGATGTACCAAGGTGGAAGTATCCAACTTAAGCCTAATGACGCGCTTTGGTTTTTCTCCGACGGCTTATTGGAAGCCAAGCAAGGCGAGGAGCTTTACGGTATTGACCGACTGCTAGCTAACATCGAAGAGAGTAAAGCGATGCCAGAAAAGGCACAAACCAATGCCGTTTTGGAGCAAGTGCAAAACTGGCAAGGAAAACCAGAAATCGACGATGATGTGAGCTTGTTGAAAGTGCAATGGTTGGGCTGTGCACAATCGCAAGCCGTTAAGTCGACAAGTTCGGTATTCCAAAAATCCTATCAAGCGTCTTTAGAAGTTTCACGCCAAGCGAGTCTCGAATTGGTTGAGTTCCTTCAACAACACTCGGTTTCTTCTCATGTCGCGCAAACTCTAGAGTTATGCGTGGTTGAGTTGATGAACAATGCTTTCATCCATGCCTATCAAGAACAAAGCGGAAAAACGGTTGAGTTAGAATGCGAACTAACACAAGGTGAGCTGCACAACATAGAAGTGCGTGTATTTGATTATGGTAATCGCATTTCTGATGAAACCTTCCAAAGTTACACCTCAAAGCAAATTGAGACGCCAAATCTATTCGATGAAGAGAGTTGGATGCCTTCAGGACGAGGTTTGATGCTCATAGCCCAAATGACCGATGCGTTTTCTGTATCACATCAAGGGGAGCGCAATTGCTTTACGGTGGTGATAACTCCCGACGAAAAGACAAAGTCTATAATCCTTTAAAGACTTTATCCGTGGAAACCAAACATGTCGCAAATAGAAATCAAACGAGATCGACCACGCGTCGAATTGTTGTTTGCTAAATACAAAGAGCAGATCGGTGACGATTTTCCCGGTTATCGAAATCATGTATATCGGACAATCACCTATGCGATGCATTTTCTAGGTAACGATGAACGGTATGAACCGCTCGTTGAAACGGCTTTTGTGTACCACGATATCGGACTGTGGACCGATCATGAGTTGGCTTATTTGGAGCCATCAGAGGCTGCAGCGTTAGCTGACAATGAACACTTTGAATGGGGTTTAGATCCTGATGCTTTGCGTGGAGCGATTCATTGGCACCATAAGATTTCTCCGTACAAAGGTCCGCACCAAAAAGTCATTGAAGCATGCCGCAAAGCTGACTGGATTGATGCGACCAAAGGCCGTGTTCGTAAAGGGTTGAGTAAAGAAACCATCGCAGAAGTTGAGGCTGCCTTTCCAAACTTAGGTTTTCATGACACTTTGCTGCGTCTAGCAAAAGACTATGGTGGTTCGACGTTAGTCGGCGGTGTTAAAGTCACGCTGGGTATCGTGAAGTGGTAGCCTGAATAATCTTATAGATCGAATGTAAAAAGAGGACTCCATTTGTGAGCCCTCACATTTACGTAACAGCATTGGTTATTGTGTGATCGTTAACCCAAGTTGAGTTGCCATGCTTAACTCGTTGCGCTCTACGATTTCTTCAATCACTTTACCTTCTTGGTTAAAGCGAAAGTAGGTGAGGCTTGTCCATGTAACGTCTTTACCTGGTACATCGAACTCCATCCACGTATTTGCATTTTTGGCTTTGTGAGTCAGGGCGACAACCACTTGATCTTCTGCTTCTACAATGCGTTGAAAGCTTGTCTCAAGGCTCTCATAACGTTCAGTTACGCAAGATTTCAACTTGGCTTCAAATTCGACTAACCCTTTTAAGGTTTTTCCACAATCAGGGCGGTGAATAAGAGCATCTTCAGCGAAAAATTCCCCCACACGTTCTGTTGCCTTACCGTCAACACAAATCTTAAAGTAATTTCTTATGGTTTGGACTTGTTTACTTTCCATTTATTTATCTTCTCTTTGTTTGTTGAATTGCTGGGATTTTTAATCAAAAAATGAAGCTTGAATAGATCAGATAAGGTCGATAGTCTGTCAACAAATAGTAAACAATGAATGTTTTGATGAACTTAATCACGCTAATTAAATCGTTTATTTGCACCGTGGAGGAAGGCAGTTTTACGGGCGCATCTAAGAAACTAGAAGTGTCTAAATCTCTCGTGAGTCGCAATGTTAGAGATCTAGAAACGTATCTTGGAACGCGATTAATGAATCGCTCAACCAAGGCGCTGTCTCTTACGGACGCTGGTCATCAGTATTATCAAGAAGCACATGTTCTGATTTTGCAACTTGAAGCGCTGAATGACACGATGAAGTTTGATAGTAATGAAATCTCTGGCACCTTGAATGTTCTCGCGCCAAATGGTTTGACAGAAATCTTGCTCATGCCGTTTATTTGCGGTTTCAGTGATAAATATCCGGAGCTAAGAGTGAATTTGCTGCTTGATGATGGTTTAGATGATATCTCCTCACAAGGGTATGACGTAGCAATTCGATCTGGTCGTTTGGTTAGGCAAGATTCAGATTTGATCGCAACAAAGATCACTGAAAACAGGAATATCATATGTGCCTCGCCGCAATACTTAGAAGCCTCTTCTTCACTTTTGCAACCGAGAGATCTGCATTCTCATCGAATTATCGAAGACCCAAATTTAAAGAATTATAAGGTGTGGCGATTTAACAAAGCGGGAAAAGAGCTGGATGTGCAGGTGTCACCATCTCTTTCCGTTAACAGCGTACAGGCAGTGAAAACGGCGCTAAAACAAAACTATGGAGTTGCGATGCTTCCAAGAGCATTGGCGGAAGATGAGTTGTGTAAGGGCGAATTGATAGAAGTACTGAAAGACTACCAATTACCAACAAGAACGGTCTACGCGCTTTATCGAGCACGCTCTAACACACCGAGAAAGGTCAAAGTCTTTATCGAAGAGCTAAAAGCGTACTTTGTACCTTAACGTCAGCTCATTTCTGAGTATCCGTTGCTCTATGTTTATCGGTGCTGAAATCAGGTATGTGCGTTTAGTTTGTTTACTTTTCAATTCATCAAAGAGGATGGAACTTCAAAACGATTTAGTAATCATAGGGAAGGGTAAGATAATTTTCCCTTTTTTGTTGTAAGGTTTATCTAAGCAAAATAGACGTTTAGTGAGAATAGCAAAGCTTAGAAACAAAGTTCTCAAATACGTAACGTTTAAATTGTGCCTGCATGATGTTATAACATAACAATTACTATTCTCAGTTAACCCTAGTACTATGAAGTTTGTTCGTTATTCCTTAATTGCTGTCGCTGCTACCGCATTCTCTCTTGCAGCTTATCTCACCTATCAAGCAGAAACGAAACCAGAAGAAATCACCATTAAGGTCACGCCTTATTCAGAACTAAAGAGCGCTCAAAAAAACGAGACTCAAACAAATGAAACACCTCAAAATCCCGAACGTGAAGTCAAAAAGCATGACAACATCGCGCGTATTCACTACTTCGTTAAAGTTGGTGACACGCTCAGCACGATCTTTTCCTCATGGGGGGTATCATACGACACCACTCAAAAGCTTCTTGAAGCTGACTTAACGTCACTGAAGCTCGATACCATCAAACCAGGCGACCACCTTGAGCTCGTGGTAGATAGAGATACTAAGACCCTAAAACAAGTGATTTTCCATGAAAGCCTTGTCGAACGCGCGGTCTATACGCAAAACGACGATGGCACGTTTGCTTATGACTTTATTGAGGAGCCGGGAGAGTGGCGTGAAGAAATGTACTCAGGCACGATCAATGGCAGTTTTTCTTCTTCTGCGCATAAGCAAGGATTGACCACAACGCAGATTGCTAACATCACTCGCGTATTACGTGACAAAGTAAATTTTGCTCGTGAGCTTCGTGCTGGTGATAGCTTTCATGTATTGGTGAATCGACAATATCTTGATGATCACTTTACTGGTAATGCAGAAGTGCAGGGCATCGCGATCAAAATGCGAGCTAAAGACGTTGAAGCATTCTTAGCGGAGGACGGTCGTTTTTATGACAGAGCAGGTAACAGCCTTGAACAAGCATTTAACCGTTATCCGATCGACAAACAGTTCCGTCGTATTACCTCTCCATTCAACCCTTACCGAAAACACCCTGTTACGGGACGAATCTCTCCGCATAACGGTACGGACTTCGCAACACCAGTTGGTTCCCCGGTTTACTCAACTGGCGATGGCAAGGTGATAGCGGTTCGTAACCATCCTTATGCGGGTAAATACTTAGTGATAGAGCACAATAGTGTCTATAAAACGCGTTATTTGCATCTAAGCCGTTTTCTCGTCAAAAAGGGCGACCATGTTAAGCGTGGGCAGAAGATTGCATTGTCGGGAGCGACAGGACGATTAACTGGGCCACACCTTCATTTCGAAGTGTTGGTACGTAATCGTGCAGTGGATGCTATGAAAGCGGATTTACCATTAGCGAGTTCCATTTCTACTAAAGACAAGCCAGCCTTTTTAGCAAGAGTCTCTGAATTTGATGATTTGGTTGCTCGTGAGCAAAGTGCCAGTAGTGCGCAAACAATGCAGAACAAAAAATCCTCTTAGTGGGTATAGCAGCATCAAGGCAAGCATTTTCGCTTGCCTTTTTTGTTTTTAGCGAACTAGGTATTAGGTTCTTAAAATAGATGAAAAATAAAGCATATCAGAAGAATAAGCCTA
Organism: Vibrio sp. MM46; assembly: GCF_027587135.1. Taxonomy (NCBI): domain Bacteria; kingdom Pseudomonadati; phylum Pseudomonadota; class Gammaproteobacteria; order Vibrionales; family Vibrionaceae; genus Vibrio; species Vibrio sp. MM46. The sequence goes on along the minus strand of NZ_JAPPTO010000030.1, from coordinate 72 downwards.
TGGGATGAGTCGGTTAATTATTGCATTTAAATGACAGTAAAAATAGAATTTATACTCTATTTTTATAATGAC